>JARFPS010000090.1 GCA_029288175.1 Miltoncostaea sp.
AGAGACAGGGTCAGCGCGGCTCGCTCGGCGAGGTCGGCCGGGTTGCGGGCGCCCGCCGCGCGCAACGCCTCGGCCAGCGCCGCGCGGTCGACCGGACCGGCCGGCGGGGCTCCGTGGACGCGGTTCAGTACCACGCCCTCCAGCGGGTACTCGTCGGCCTCGAGCTGCCTCACCAGCGCGACGGCCTCGGCCGTCGGCTCGGGGGCCGGGGCCGTGACGACCACGAACCCCGTGTCGTCGGAGCGCAGCATGGTCCGCACCTCCTGCGCGCGCCGGCTGAAGCCCTCGTACATCCCCTCGAACGCCCCCAGGAACTCCGAGATGTCGCGCAGCATCTGGGCCCCGGTGAGGCGCTCGAGCACCGAGAGCACCGCGTTGCCGCCCATCTGAAGAGCGCGCCGGGCGATGCCGCCGCCCGAGGCCGGGCGCAGCAACAGGCGCAGAGCCTTCCCCTCCAGGAAGCGCGTGATGCGCTCGGGGGCCTCGAGGAAATCCAGCGCGTTCTGGGAAGGGGGTGTGTCGAGCACGATGCGCTCGAAGCGGCCGTCCTCGACCAGCTCGTGCAGGCGCTCCACGGCCATGTACTCCTGAGCTCCGGCCACCGCGCCCGACAGGTGGGCGTAGATGCGGTTCTCGAGGATCTCCTCGCGCGCCTCCGGGCTGGGGGCCTCGCGCGCCACCAGGCGGTCGAAGGTGGCCTTCGCGTCGAGCTGGAGCGCCCAGAGCTCGCCCGGCACGCTCAGGCCGGCGTCGGTCATCCGCTCGTGCGAAACGCACACGGGCTCGTCGCCCAGATCGGCCATGCCCAGTGCCGTGGCGAGCCGCTTGGCGGGGTCGATGGTCACCACCGCGGTGCGATGGCCCAGCTTGGCGAGCCCCAGGCCCAATGCGGCCGAGACGGTGGTCTTGCCCACGCCGCCGGCGCCGCAGCAGACGACGATCCGGCGCCGGTCCAGCCCGGTGTCGATCATGCGCGGCCCCAGAGCTCGGCGCGGGCGATCGCGGCCAGCTTCGAGACCGACGACATGTCGACCGTCTCTCCCGGAAGCTCGGGCAGCCGCAGCAGCGGAAGGCCCGTGTGCTCGATCAGGCGCTCGGCGTGGGCCGCCTCGACGGCCTGGCGGTCCAGATGGTGGAGTGCCGCGACGGCTGCGGCCTGGTCCGCGCCGGAGGTGGCCAGCGATGCACCGGTCAGCGCGCCTGCCTCCTCGTCGAGGAAGCGCTCCTCGCTGGTGCGGTTGAGCACCGCCAGCGCCACCGGGAGTCCGCGTTCGCTCAGCGCGCTGTGGGCGTCGACGGCTTCGCTGACGGGCAGCTCGTCGGGCAGCGCGACCAGCGCGACCCCGGTGGCGGCCGGATGGCGGATGACCTGCTCGATGCGCCCCGCCTGGTCGTGGATGGGGCCGTCGCCGGCCAGGTCGCGGATGTTCGCCGCGGTCTCGAGCAGGGCGATGCCGTGACCGGTGGCCGGGCAGTCGACCACGAGGTAGTCCCAGACCGGCGTCTCGTCGTCGTCGTGCAGGTCGACGGCGAGCTTCCAGATCGCGCCGACGGTCACCAGCTCGGCCAGGCCCGGGGCCGCGGTCGTGAAGTGGTGGAAGGCGCGCGACTGCACCAGCAGGTCCACCAGGGGTCGCAGGGGCAGCTGGGAGGCCAGGTACTCCTCGGTGCTCCGGTCGACGTCGATGGTCACGGTGAACAGGTTGTCCGCGATCTCGCTGGGCTCGGTGCCGCCGCCTTCGGCGCCCAGCGCGCCCGAGGCGTGCTCGGAGCCCGAGATCTCCACCAGCAACGCGCGCCGACCGGCCGTCGCCGCGGCCAGGCCCAAAGCCGCCGACACCGTGCTCTTCCCGACGCCTCCCTTGCCCAGCACGAAGCACAGGCGCCGTTGGGCGATGGGAGGCGCCTCAGGCGTCAGGCCCGGCTCCCGTCGCCTCGGCGCGTGGGTCGCCGTCGGAGACCCAGCCCCGCGCCCGGGCCTCCCGATGGCACAGTGGGCAGGTTGGGCGCCGCCGCCCGCCGCGCTCGAGGTCGCGGAAGATCCGCACCGACTCGCCGGGCAGGATGAGGCGCTCGCACACGGAGCAGTTGGTGGACCGCGCCGCGCCGCCGCCCGTCATGCGTCCTCCGCGGGGAGCGCCGCGAGGCGCCGGTCGATGATCTCCAGAAGTCCCTCGTCGAGCCCGGCGTCGCCGGCCACCCGTCGTGCCCGCTCAAAGCGCTCGCGCGCGCGGCCGAAGCGTCCGGGATCGTCCCGGTTCTTCAGCGTGTTGTCGCCCGACAGCAGAAGCTGTCGCACCCGCCGGCTCGCCTCGTCGTCGCTCACGAAGGGAGAATTTAGCGCTTGCGCGGTTCGGTGGCCGCGGGATGGGCGTCCCCGGTCCGGAGCGCGTCGACCAGCAACTCCACCACCTGCTCCACCTCGATCGAGGACGGCCCCGGACGGCCCCGGTCGGCCGCCAGGAACAGGCGGGGCGTCGGGGCCTCCACACCCTCGAAGCGCCAGGTGCCGGCGTTCGTCTCGATCTTCTGAAGCCGCTCGGCGGTCGCGCTCAGGTCGACGCGCTCGGGCAGGTCCCGCGAGGGGTAGGTCACCCAGGTCTCGTAGCGGTAGGTCAGCACCATGACCCCGTCGCGGTCGGCCTGAAGCATCCGACTGCAGGTCGTCCGCGGGTGCACCGCCATGGGCCGCAGCCGCCGGGGGCTCCTCACCACGGCCAGATCCAGCTCGGCGATCTCGGTGATGTCCGCCGCGCCGGCCTCGATCAGCGCCGCGTCGCGCTCGACCGGCTCCCACCCGGGGAGCCAGAGGCGCTCGAAGCGAGCCGGGTCGCGCAGCAGTCGCCCGGTGTGGGGCAGCGCCGCGTTGTAGGTCGCCGCGGCGGGGTCGTCGGTCGATCCCCGGCGCAGCGCCCGGTGCACGGCGGGAAAGGGCGTGGTGGCCGGCTCGGCCATGGCCATCGCGGCCAGGGCGATGCGGGCCGCCCACGGGTCGCTCCAGACGCCGAAGTCGCCGGCGGTCGCGGCGGCGATCGCCAGAGCCCGCTCGTCGGCCCCGGGCGGGGGCTGCTCGAGCGCCAGCCACGCTCCGAACAGCCCGTCCTCGTCGAAGTGGTTGTTGGTGATCGCCGAGACCGGTGGCCCGCTCGGCTCGGCGTCGAGGTAGCGGGTGACGATCCCGGCGCTGGTGTCCGCGGCCAGGCCCGGGGGAGTGCCCGCCTCGGGCCAGTGCGAGAGCGCCAGCAGCGTTCCGGGGAGCCGGGGTCCGTCGATGACGATGTGCGGTTCGTCGGCGACCGTCCCGGCGGGCACGAAGCGTGCATCCGGCGAGAGCGTCGGGAGCTCTAGACCATCCATCGGGCGGCAGCCTAGTCGCGGCGCCCGAGCTGCGATACTTCCGCCGTGGACTTCATCGTGGATCACGCCGTCGCGATCGCGGCCGTCATCGGCGGGCTGGCGATCCTCATCGCGCTCATCGTCCTCGCGGTGTCCGCGGTGCGCCTGTTCCGCGGGGCCCGCGACGCTCAGCGGCGTATCGAGCCGCCCGCCAACGCGCTGGTGTCTGCGGCCGATGAGGCCCAGGCCCGCATCGATCTGCTCAACGAGCACAACGAGGACCTCTCGACGGCCACGGCCGAGCTGTCGGTGCAGGTGGGCGTGCTGAAGGAGCTGGGCACCGCGGGGCAGGACGCGGTGCAGGCGATCCGCTCGCCGATGCGGCTGCTGGGTCGATAGGCGCGAGGACGGTGGGCGAGCCCCTCGCCGTCGTCGACGTGGGCAGCAACTCGCTGCGCCTCTTCCTCGCGACCGACCCGGGCTCGGGCGATCCCGACGGCCCCCGGTCCACGACCATCGTCGCGCTGCGGCGAGGCGCGTCGCCCGACGGCAGGCTGGCCGAGGAGGCGATCGACCGGCTGCGCGCCGCGCTGGCCGACACCGCCGACCGCATCGCGGAGGCGGGGGCGAGGGTGGTCGTCGCCGTGGGCACCAGCGCGTCGCGCGAGGCGCCGAATGCGGAGCGCGTCGAGCAGGCGGTGTCGGAGGCACTCGGCGTGCCGCTGCAGATCGTTTCGGGTGAGGTGGAGGCCCGGCTGTCGTTCGCGGGAGCCCGGCTCGGCGTTCCCGACGCCGCCGAGTGCGTGGTGGTCGACATCGGCGGCGGCAGCACCGAGCTGGTGCGCGGCGGAGCCGAGGGCGTGGAGTCGGCGGTCAGCCTCCCACTGGGGGCGGTGCGTCACACCGAGCGGTTCCTGGCCACCGATCCGCCCACGGGCGAGGAGCTGGCGGCGCTGCGCGCCGACGCGCGCCAGGAGCTCGTTTCGGCCGGGTGGGGCCCGGAGAGCGCGTCGCTGGTGGGCGTGGCCGGAACCATCACCACGCTGGCCGCGGTCGGGCTGGGTGTCTACGACCGCGACCGGGTGCATCGCTACGTCCTGGAGGCCGGTGCCGTCGAGCGTCTGATGGGCGAGCTGGGGTCGATGACGGTGGAGCGCCGCCGTGGCGTTCCGGGGCTCGAGCCCGCCCGCGCCGGGGTCATCGTGGCCGGAGCCGCCATCCTCGCCGAGGTCATGTCCGTCGTGGGCGCCGAGGCCCTCACCGTCAGCGAGCGCGACCTCCTCGACGGCGTGGCCCTGGCGGTGCAGGGGCGCGTGCCCGGTGCGGAGATCGCGGCCACGGTTTCAGAACGATAGAATCGTCACGATGTCGACCGCCGACAGGTCGAAGAGCGGCTCCGACGCCCGGCACAGCGAGGACTACGGTCGGGTTCCGGGCCTCGACGACGCGCTCAAGCGCGCCGAGCAGCCCCGCGACCAGCGGCGGCTCATCTTCGCGAGCGGCGAGAACACCCGCCACATCCGGCACGAGCAGCTCCTGGACCGCTGGCCGATCCTCTCCGAGCCGTGGGCCCGGCGCATCGAGGCCACCCGCTTAGCGGCGGTCGATCGCACGCCCGGCGCCGCGACCTTCGGTCGCTAGTCCGGGCGATCACGCCGGAGTGGCGGAACGGGGAGACGCGGGGGACTTAAAATCCTCTGCCCTTCGGGGCGTCCGGGTTCGAGTCCCGGCTCCGGCATCATCACCCTGAGGAGGGTCGCATCCGCCTGCCATGGGGACCGCGGCGCATCGCCGCCGCCGACATCGATTTCTACGGGCTGTCCGAGGCCGGTGTGTCGCTCGCGCCCGAGCCCGGCCGCTGGCCCGAGCACGCAAGCGCCGACCGGCTGACCCTCGGAACCGGAATGGCGGCCGTGGCGGCCGCGCGCGTGCCCGGATCGTATTGGGACTCGTATCGCGACGCGCTTCGCCGGCTGGCGGAGGGAATCACCACGGCCGACCCGGGCCCGCTCCCCGGAGACCTGCTGCCGCTCGGTGGCTTCGGGCGCGGCAACGCGGTCCTGAGCATCGTCCCCTGGAACGGCGTGGGAATGACGCGCATCAGCACCGACGTCGTCATCTCGCGCGCCGGCCCGGTGCCGCGCCTTCGCTCCCGCGACGGTGGCGCGGGCCCGGCTCTGGCGCTGGCCGCTCTGGCGCTGCTGCTGGCGCTCGCCGCCGACGACGATCGGGACGGGCGTGTGGCGCTCGGTCTCGGCGTGGAGGGGCTGCTCTCGTGGTACCGGGAGTCGAACCGCGCCGGTTCCCCGAGGCTTCCGCTGGCCTTCGCGTTGGAGCACGTGCGCGCCCGGCTCCGGGAGGGTGGCGACGACCGCATGGGTGCCGCGCTGGACGCCAGCTGGCGGTGAGTCCCTCGCCCTAGGGCCGGCCGCCCAGGGCCGAGCCGCCGCGTCCGCCGAGCGCGGGCGCACCGCGCGAGGGCCGGGTACCGCGCGAGGAGCGCTCGTTGGCGCCCGTTCCGGTGGCGGTGCGGGTGGCCGCCTCGTAGCGGCTCACCGTGACGAGGATGATCGAGTCCTTGCGGACGCGCTTGACGCCCTTGGGGGTGCGGAGGTTGACGCCCAGGCGCACCTTCATGATCAGCTTGTTGCCCTTGCGCTCTGAGCGTGTTCCCACCAGGCGGCGCTTGACCGGGATGTCGTAGGTCAGCTTCTTGCCGGTCTTGATACGAAGCTTCTTGGCACGGCCCAGGAGCTTGCGGGTGCGCCAGGCATCGACCTTCTGGCCGCGCGCCCGCGCCCGCTTGATCCGCGCCTTGGAGTTGTGCACCCGCTCGTGGATGGTCGAGGTGGCTCGGCAGGCGCCGCGGCACACACCCTTTCTC
>JARFPS010000067.1 GCA_029288175.1 Miltoncostaea sp.
GGTCCGGGCGGCGCTCCGGCGCGTCGCGCCGGGCCAGCGCGCGCAGGCGCGCGGTCAGCTCCTCGAACGCGAAGGGCTTCACCAGATAGTCGTCGGCGCCGCCGTCGAGCCCCGCGACCCGGTCCTCGGTCTCGCCCCTCGCCGTCAGCATGAGGATCGGCGACCGGACCTCCTCGTCGCGAAGGCGCCGGCAGGTCTCGAAGCCGTCGATGCCGGGCAGCATCACATCGAGAAGGATGGCGTCGTAGCGCGATGCGGTGGCCATCCACAGCGCATCCTCGCCGCGACCGGCGAGGTCGACCACCAGGCCGGCCTCGCGCAGCCCACGGCCGATCAGCTCGGCCATCTTGGGCTCGTCTTCGACCACCAGTACGCGCATGGGCCCCTCGTCCTCGACGGTTCGGGATGATCCCGGCCGACCATAAGAACGCCGTGAGACCACCATAGAGCGGTCTCTCACCGGCGTCTTATCGACCGCCGCTTCTCTTGATCCCAACAGCACGAGACCCACGAGGAGGCACGGATGACGAGGAAGAAGCTGACCATCGGCGGCGCCGGGCTGGCCACGCTCGCCGCGGCGGGGATCATCGCCGGTATCGCGGTGGGGGCGGGCCCCGCCGGGGGCGACTCCGAGGAGCCCATCACCGGTCCCGCCCTGGAGCAGGCAAGCGACGCCGCCCTGGCGCAGACGGGCGCCGGCCGCGTGACCGACACCGAGGTCGGCGACGAGGAGTCGCTGTACGAGGTCGAGGTGACGCTGCCCGACGGCTCGGAGGTCGACGTGCAGCTCGACGAGACGTTCTCGGTCGTCGGCACCGAGGCCGAGGACGGCTCCGACCACGAATCGGACGACGAGGATGACGAGAACGAGCCCGACGACGACTCGGACGAGGCGGGCGAGCGGCCGTAGGTCACCCTCGCCGGACGACGGCCGCCCGCCTCATCGGCGGCGGGCGGCCCGCGTCAGCTCCCCGCGGCCGGCGTCGAGAGGGCCGGCTGGTCCTGGCGGCCGATGCCGAACGTGAATGCATAGGCGCGCGTTCCGGGCGCCAGCTCCACACGCAGGCGCCCGGTGCGGTAGGCCGGCGGCTGAAGCAGTGCATAGAGCCGAGGGCCGTCGACCTTGAGGCGCCCGTCCGGACCGACGTCGGCGCCGGCCAGTCCGGGTGGCACGGGGCGCCCGTCGAGCAGGACGCGCGCATCGCGTGTCTCTCCGTCGCCATCGAGCACGAGGAAGACATCGCGCGAGCGGAACGAGATCTCGATGGCGGCGTCGTCGCCCGCCACGGCCTCCTGGAGGCGGATCGTCCATTCGCCGCTGAGGGCGAGACCGTCCGGGGCGAGCCTCTGGGGCGCGCCGTAGCGGGCGGGCCGATCCTTCCTCACCTGCTGGAACGAGCCGAAGCGGCGCAGGCGGGCGTGGCCGAGATAGGACTCCGGTGTGACGTCGGCGGAATGGCCGCCCTGGCTCTCGCTCGGACCCGCCTGGATGTCGACGGGGGGCAGCCCGAGCGCGTGGCGTACCAGCGCCTCGGTCTGCGCGTAGCCGCCCTCGCCGATGTACAGGTCGCGCACGTGCCCCCGCTTGTCGATCAGATAGTGCGCGGGCCAGTAGCGGTTGCCGTAGGCCGTCCAGGTGGCGAAGTCGGGGTCGAGCGCCACGGGGTAGGGCACGTCGAGCGAACGGATGGCCCGCCGCACGTTGCCCGGCTCGGCTTCGAAGGCGAACTCGGGCGTATGGACGCCCACCACCGTGAGACCGAGCGGCTCGTACTTGCGGTGGAGCTCGGCGAGTTGGGGGAGGGTGCGCAGGCAGTTGACGCAGCTGTACGTCCAGAAGTCGAGCAACACCACGCGGCCGCGCAGCTCTGCCAGGGTCAGCGCCTCGCCGTCCGGCGTGTTGAACCACGCCGAGATGCCCCTCAGCTCGGGAGCCGGTCCCGCATCCGGCAGGCGCAGGGCGTCGTCTTCATCCGTGGTGGGCTCGCTGCCGCGCGCAGCCCCCACCAGGGCTCGGGCCTCGGGCGGGACGCCCTGGAGGTCGGCGAGCTCCTCGGCCACGACGTCGGTCCGCTCGATCGCCTGGAGCGTGTCGGTGTAGCCCGGGATGTCGCGCGTGGCGACCTCGGTCAGCCGTGTGTCCACGCCCAGGAAGAGAATGACGCCGGCCACCACCATCAGTGCGCCGAGGGCCGGCCGAAGCATCGCGCCGCCCGAGCCGAGGCGTGGCAGCAGCCTCTGCCCGCCGTATCCGATCGCGAGGAGGGGGATGACCGCCCCCAGCGAGTAGGCGCCGAGCACGATGAAGGCGTCCAGGCCGACGCCCCCCGACGCCGCGACGGCCGCGATGGCGGCGAAGACCGGTCCGGCGCAGGGCGTCCACACGAGCCCCAGCGCGGCGCCCAGCGCGAGCCCGAGCCCGGACTCCCCATCGCGGCGCCGGATGCGTCGTGCCCACCGCTCTCCGAGCCCGGCGACGGGAGCGAGCCAGCCGGCGATCCGTGCGTCCAGCCGCGGCAGGACGAGGGCCAGCCCGAACACGACGACCAGCGCGATGGCCAGGTTGCGCAGCAGGGTCGGTCCGAGTCCGATCGCGCGGAGCGCGGCGGCCAGCGACAGCGTGAAGACGGTGAACGTGGCCACGAAGCCCACGGCCACTCCGACGAGCCGGCGTCGCCCGCCGGTGGCGGTTCCCGCCATCACCACGGGTAGCGCCGGGAGCACGCAGGGCGACAGCGCGGTGACGGCGCCCGCGACGAAGGCCACGACGACCAGCAGCAGCACGGCATCGAGCCTAGTGGGCGGGCCTTACAGGGGGGTTACGCCGCGCGGCGGGCCGGGACTCGGGCCATTTAAGGCTCCGTTCAGGCCCCTGTCGCCGCTGCGCAAGAACTCGCGACGATCGTGGCCGCGTCCGCACGCACCCACCTGAAGGGATCACATGCGCCTGAAGAAGAAGCACCTGGCCGCCGTCGCCGTCGCCACCGCCGGCGCGGGCGCTCTGGCCGCCGTGCCGTTCGCTGCCGCCGATAACAACGGCAACGGCCCGACCCGCAGCTATGAGATCACGATCGAGAACACGAGCGAGGGTCAGCCGTTCACCCCGCCGGTCGTCGCCACGCACCGCGGCCGCAACGCCATCTTCAAGGTCGGCCGGCCCGCGAGCGAGGGCGTCAAGCAGATCGCCGAGAACGGCAATCCGTCAGCGCTGCTGGCCCAGCTCGGTGCCAACCCCCGCGTGAGCGACGTCTACGAGGGCTCCGCCCCGCTCGTCCCGGGCGCCCTTCCGGGCAGCGCCACCTTCGACGACTCGGTGACCTTCACCATCGAGGCCGACCGCGGCCACCGGCGCCTGTCGTGGCAGTCGATGCTCATCTGCACCAACGACGGCTTCACCGGCCTCAACAGCCTGCGCCTGCCGCGCGGGATCGGCCACACGACGGTCGCCTCGACCCAGGGCTACGACGCCGGCACCGAGGCCAACACCGAGGACTTCGGCGACATCGTGCCTCCCTGCCAGGGTCTCTCGGGCGTCACCGGTGATCCGGGCACGGGCGAGAGCGACCCGGCGCTCGCCACCAACTTCCGGATCTCGCACCACCCCGGCATCACCGGTCGCCGCGACCTCCTGACCGACGTCCACGGGTTCACCAACCCGGTGGCGAAGGTCACGGTCACGCGCGTCTCCTAGCCGGGCCGCCGCGTTCGACGGGCGTCCATCCGGGCGCCCGTCGTGCCCTCGCCCGCCGTTAACCGGGCCCCAACGGGGCGTCGCTACACTCGCCTTCGTGGTTCGGGTACTGATCCTCGGCTCCACCGGATCGATCGGAGTCCAGGCGCTCGACGTCATCGACCAAGCCGACGACCTCACGGCGTGCGGGCTGTCGTGCGGCGAGCGGCTGAGCGTCCTGTCGGAGCAGGCGCGCGCCCGAGGCGTGCGCTTCACGGCGTGCGCGGCCGGGGGCGGCACGATCCCCTTCGCGCCCGACCTCGCTGAGCTGATCGACGCGAGCGAGCCGGACCTGGTGCTGAACGGACTGGTCGGGGCGGCGGGACTGCGCCCGACGCTGGCCGCGCTCGAGCGCGGCATCACGGTGGCGCTCGCCAACAAGGAGAGCCTGGTGGTCGGCGGGGACCTGGTGGCGGCCATCCGCGCTCGCACCGGAGCGGGCCTCGTGCCCATCGACTCCGAGCACTCCGCGCTGTTCCAGCTGCTGCAGGAACTGCCGCGCGAGCGGGTGGCCGCGGCGGTACTCACCGCCTCGGGGGGTCCGTTCCGCGGCCGGGATGCCGATGAACTGATCGACATGGGTGCGAGCGACGCGCTGAAACACCCCACGTGGAGCATGGGGGCGAAGATTACGATCGACTCGGCGACGCTGATGAACAAGGGACTCGAGGTCATCGAGGCGCATCACCTGTTCGACCTCGCCTTCGACGACATCCAGGTGGTGGTGCACCCCCAGTCCACGATCCACGCGATGGTGCGGACCGACGACGGATCGGTGCTCGCGCACCTCGGCCCGCCGGACATGCGGGTGCCGATCGGCTTCGCCCTGCGATGGCCCGCCCCGCCGCCGCCGCGCGCGCCCATGGACATGGTGGGCATGTCGCTGTCGTTCGAGGAACCCGACCTCGACACGTTCCGCTGCCTGGCGCTGGCCCGGCAGGCCGGTGAGGCCGGCGGGACCGCCCCGGCCGTGCTCAACGCCGCGAACGAGGTGGCGGTGCGGTCGTTCCTCGACGGGCGCATCGGGTTCCTCGAGATCGCGCGCCTGGTGGAGTCGGCTCTCGATGCTGTTCCGGCGCGGCCGGCGGACGACCTGGACGTGGTGATGGAGGACGACGCCCGCGCCCGCGCGGCGGCCGAGGAGGAGGCGCTGCTGTGCTCGCGCTGAACCTTCTCTGGTTCGTCCTCGCCCTGATGGCGCTGATCCTCGTCCACGAGGCGGGGCACATGTACGCGGCCCGGTGGGTGGGGATGAGGGTCGAGAAGTTCTCGATCTTCTTCGGGCGCCCGCTGGTGAAGTGGACCAGGGGCGAGACCGAGTACGCGCTCGGGTGGATCCCCATCGGCGGCTACGTGAAGATCACGGGCTTCAACTCCACCGAGGAGCAGCCGGCCGAGCTGAAGGACCGGACGTACGACGGGAAGTCGCCCTGGAAGCGGATCTTCGTGATCCTGGCCGGTCCGGCGGTGAACATCCTCTTGGCGTTCCTGTTGTTCGCCGTGACGTTCTGGATCGGCACCTCGCAGTCCACCCTCACCACCACCGTCGACCGCGTCACGCCCGACTCGCCGGCAGCGGCGGCCGGGGTGACGCCGGGCGCCCAGCTCCTGGGCATCAACGGCTCGTCCACCGGCAACGTGGCCTCCCTCGGGGAGGCGATCCGCGGCAGCGAGGTCGGCGACAGCATCACCGTCCGCTATCTGACGCCCGGGGGTGAGGACGTCACGCGCCAGGTGGTTCTGCAGCCGCTGCGCACACCCGACGGCGAGACCGTCGAGCGGGACGGCGAGCCGGTGCCGGGGATCGGCGTCACGTGGACGGTCGAGCGGCTTCCGAACCGGTCTTATGGCTTCACGGAGGGCCTGAGCGAGTCCTGTCTCTTATACACATCTGACGCTGCCGACGAACACCGTGACGTGTGGTGGGGGGGGGGGGGGGGGGGG
>JARFPS010000070.1 GCA_029288175.1 Miltoncostaea sp.
ATCCGGCCTGGCCGCTCAGCGCCGGGGTGGTGGCCTCGGTCTTCTCGGGCAACTGGGCCCTGCTGGGCCTTCCGAACCTGGATCGGCTGCTGATCCTGCTCGGGCTCGCGACCGTGGTGCTGCAGTCCCGGCGAGACCCCCTGGCGCCCCGCTTCGAGATGAGCACCGCGCACTGGGCCCTGCTCGCGGCCTCGACCTGGGTCGTGCTGTCGGCGCTCTGGGCCGGCACGCTCACCGACAGCACCAGCACCTTCGCCATGCTCGATCGCTACGGCCTCGTGCCGTTCGCGCTGTTCGCGGTGGCGCCGATCGCCTTCTACAAGGTGCGCCAGCGCATGATCCTGCTGGCCGCGCTGGTCGCGCTGGGCGGCTACCTCGGTCTGACGGCGCTGTTCGAGGGCCTGGGTATCGACGCCCTCGTGTTTCCGTCCTACATCATCGACCCGAGCGTCGGGATCCACGCCGAGCGGGCCCGCGGCCCGTTCGTGGAGGCCAGCGCCATGGGTGTGTCGCTCATCATGTGCGGCGCCGCCGCGGGGGTGGCGCTCGCGTTGTGGCGCGATCGGCTGCTGAGGATCGCCGCGGGTGCCGTGCTGGCGCTCTGCGCGCTGGGCGTCGTGCTGACGCTGACTCGGGCCATCTGGCTCGGTGCCGCGCTCGCCGTGATCGTCACGCTCGGCGTCGTGCGCGAGCTGCGGCGCTACCTCATCCCCGCCCTGGCGGTCGGCGTCGTGGGGGTGGGCGCCCTGCTGCTTGCGGTGCCCGGTCTGTCCGGCTCCGTGGAGGAGCGCAGCGCCGACCAGCGCCCGATCTGGGATCGCCAGAACATCAACGCGGCCGCGGTCGAGATGGTCAGGGAGCGGCCGCTGCTGGGCTTCGGGTGGGGCTCCTTCCCCGAGGCCAGTCAGGAGTTCTTGCGGCAGGCCGACGACATTCCGCTCACCGGAATCGGCACCCAGGTGCACAACGTCTACCTGCTCTATCTGGCCGAGCTCGGCGTGATCGGCCTGGGGCTCTGGCTCATCGCGGCGATCCTCACCGTGGCGGCGGCCCTCTACGTGCGCGGTCCGCCCGAGGCCCGCGCCTGGCAGATCGGGCTCATCGGGGTCACGGTGGCGTGGGTGGTGGCCGCGAGCTTCGCGCCGCTGGCCCAAGCGTTCCCCAACGCGGTGCCCTTCCTCTGGGCCGGCGTGGTGATCGCCGCCTCCGGTGGGTTCGACGTGCCGTGGTGGCGACGGCGCGAGGGCCGGTAGCGAAGGAATCCGCCGGGGTGTCGCCAAGCCCACCGTCGTGGGCTGGCGCATCCGTAACAGGCTGAAGGAGCTCGCCGAGGCCTCGATCTGGCCGATCCCCGTGGCCATCTCGGTGGCGGCGTTCCTCCTGGCCGACGCCACCGTCGCCGTCGACTCCGCGAACGACGACGCGGTCCTCCTGTTCGATCCGGGGACGGCCACCGCCCTGCTCGCCGCGATCGCAGCGGCCATGATCACGTTCACGGGCTTCGTCTTCTCGGTCCTGTTGCTGGTCGTGCAGTTCGCCAGCGGGCAGCTCACGCCAAGGGTGCTGCGCACCGCCTACCGGGATCGCCTCACCCAGGTGGCCCTGGGGATCTTCGTGGGGACGTTCCTCTACACGCTCAGCGTGCTGTCCGAGATCAGGGACGACCAGGTGCCCACGTTCGCCGTGTCGGTGTCGATCATCTTCGTGGTCGTCTCGGTGATGGTCTTCATCGGCCTCGTCAGCCGGGTCTCCAGGAGCATGCGCGCCGCGCGCATCGCCGACACCGTGGTGCACGACGGGCTCCAAGCCATCGAGAACACGTGCGCGCCGCTCGGTCGGGCGGCGCCTGCGACCGCGGCGCCCCGGGCGGACACATCGGGGTCGGCGCACGAGGTCCGGGCCACGTCGTCCGGCGTCCTCCGCGCGGTGGATCGGCGCGGCCTGGCCCGCCTGGCCCGTCGCGGCGGTGCCGAGATCGAGCTGACACGGGGCGTCGGCGACTACGTGGGGCGGGGCTCGCCGTTGCTCATCGTGCGGGGCGGCGAGGTCTCGGACAGGCGTCTGCGGCGGGCGGTCGCGATTGCGGACGAGCGCGCCATCGCCGACGATCCTCTGTTCGCGCTGCGCATCGTGGTGGACATCGCCGCGCGGGCGCTGTCGCCGGGCGTCAACGATCCGACCACCGCCGTCCAGGCGATCGACCGGGTGCAGGCCCTGCTCGAAGCGCTGGCGGCCCGTGAGCTTCCCGGGGGCCGGATCCTCGATGACGACGGGGCGGTGCTCGTGCGGGAGCCTCAGCCCACCTGGGCCGACGTGATCGAGCTCGGGGTCGACGAGATCGCCGCCTACGGGGCCGACAGCGAGCAGGTCACGCGGCGCCTCCGCGCCTTGCTGGACGACCTCCTCGCGATCCTCCCCGACGGCGAGCGCGCCGAGGTGGTTCGCGCCCGGCTGGCACGGCTGGGTGGGCCCGCCCCGGCCGATTGGCAGGGGCTGGGTCTCGCGCGCTCCGCCCCCGCCGGCTGACCGGGCTCCGCCCGCCCGTACCATTCGCCCGCCGGTCCGCCGCCCCGAGGGAGATCGCCTGGGATGACCGCCTGGTACGAGTACACGATCGAGGCGACCGGGCGCGGTGCGCTCTTCTGGCTGCTGATCGCCTTCCTCGTCACCTTCTCCGTCACGCGCTGGGTGACGCACCGCATCCGTGCGGGCGGGGACGACCCCTCCGACGAGGCGGGACTGATCAGCGACATCCACATCGGTGGCGTGCACATCCACCACGTGGTGTGGGGCATCCTGCTCATCCTGCTGGCGGGATTCCTGTCGTTCGCCTACCAGCCGGGCAGCCCCTGGATCGAGGTCCTGGGCGCGGCCTTCGGGGTGGGGACGGCCCTGACGCTCGACGAGTTCGCCCTCTGGCTCCACCTCGAGGACGTCTACTGGTCCGAAGAGGGGCGCAAGTCGATCGACGCGGTGATCGTCGCGGCCATCCTGGCCTTGCTCATTCTCATCGGCTACGCGCCCTTCGGCGTCACCGAGTACGACCGCCAGCAGGGCCTGGGCCTGGTCGCGGCGGTCACCGCGGTGAACGTCGTGTTCGCGCTCCTCACGCTGGCCAAGGGCAAGCTTCTGATGGGAACGATCGCCCTCTTCATCACGCCCGTCGGCATCGTCGGTGCCATACGCCTGGCGCGACCCGGTTCGCTGTGGGCTCACTGGCGCTATCGCACACGACCGGAGCGCATGGCCGCGGCGTGCGAGCGCTACGCGCCCGGCAAGCGGCGGATGGACCGTCTGCGCGACGCCCTGGCCGGTCTGCCGAGCGGGCGCCGCTGACGCGAGCCCGCTCCGGGACTACCTGCGGGCCGCCAGGACCTTCCGGCCGAGCACCTTCGACGAGCCGCGCTTGCTGAGCGTCATCTTCACGCGCACCTGCTTGGGCGTGACGCCCTTCGGGAGGGTGCGCGTGCAGCGGAACCGCGTGCCGGCCCGCTGGAAGCGGGTGCAGACGGCGACGCGCTTGCCCCGGGCGAAGATCTCGGCCTTCACCGTGCCGTCCTGGCTCACGCGCGAGGTGACGGTGATCTTGCGGCCGCGCACCCTGGCCGTGGGGCCGGCGAGCTTGCTCGCCGTGGTCAGACGGGTGCGGGTGCCCTTCTTCCTGCCGTCGTCGGCCCGCATGATGGCCGTGACCGAGATGGCGTGGGCCGTCCTGGCCTGCTTCTTCGTGAGGCGCATGCGACAGGTGAAGCGCTGGCCGTTGAGGAGGTTGGTGTTGCATCGCCCGACCGTGCGGCGACCGTGCTTGCCGATAATCGCGACCTTGCCGTCGGCCCCCGAGTCGACCCTCGCGTACAGGTTGCGTCCGCGGCGGTAGACGACGGGCTTGGAGATCAGCGCCTTCGTGGTCGTCGTGGTCCCCGTCGGGGGGCCCGTCTCGGTCGGCGAGGGGGCGGGAAGCGGCTCGGGCACCGGGTCGATGCCGATACCGGCCTCCGCGAACACGGAGGGGTTGTCGACGCTGGTGGCGCGGATGACCACCGAGCCACCGGGCGGCGGAACCGCCGGGGCCACGTAGAGGCCCTGCTGGG
>JARFPS010000076.1 GCA_029288175.1 Miltoncostaea sp.
CTTGTGCGTGAGGGCCTGCCGGTCGTCCGGGAGGCGGCGGCGCACCGGCGCCACGCGGTCGACCGACGGCTCGTCGGGGGCGGAGCCCTCGGTGGTGGACAGGGGCCGCGTGCGCTTTGCCCCGTCGCGGTAGCTCGCGCTGGCCTTCCGGCCCAGCTTCCAGCCGAGTGCGGAGAGGTCGGCCACGTCCTCGACGGTCGCCTCGTTGGGGAGGTTGACGGTCTTGCTGATCGCCCCCGAGACGAACGGCTGCACGGCGGCCATCATCCTGACGTGCCCCTCCGGTCCGATGGACCGGCCGCCGGGCACTCCGAAGGCGCAGTCGAACACCGGCAGATGGTCCTCGTCGAGCCCCGGCGCTCCCTCGATCGCTCCGTGCTCGTCGATGTGCGCGATGATCTCGGCGCGCGTGACATCGTCGTACCCGAGGCTGATGAGCGCCCGCTCGACGTCGGTGTTGACGAGCTTCATCAACCCGCCGCCCACCAGCGTCTTGTAGCTCACGAGGCCGATGGACGGCTCGATGCCGGTGGTCGAGGCGTCCATCATGAAGCTGATGGTGCCGGTGGGAGCGATGACCGAGACCTGCGCGTTGCGGTAGCCCGGCGCGCCGGCCCGACCGCCCTGACCCAGATCGACGGCATCCTGGAGCGCGGCCACCGCGGCGGCCCGGAGCTCGGCGTAGTTGCCACCCGGAGCGGCCCCCACGAGAGCGTCGCCGGCCTCGCGGTGCATGCGCACCACCCGGTCCTGCGCCTGCTTGTCACCCTCGTAGCCGTCGTACGGACCGACCACCGCGGCCATGCGGGCCGACTGCGCGTAGGCCTCGCCCTGCATGAGGGCCGTGATGGCGCCGGCCCACGCGCGCCCCTCCTCGGAGTCGTACGCGAGCCCGAGGCACATCAGCACGGAGCCGAGGTTGGTGTAGCCCAGGCCGAGCTGCCGGTAGGCGCGTGCGTTCTCGCCGATCCGCTTGGTGGGGTAGCTGGCCGGCGTGACGATGATCTCCTGCGCGGTGAGCATCACGCGCACCGCGTGGCGGAACTCCTCGATGAGGAAGGTGCCGTCCTCGTCCAGGAACCGCATGAGGTTGATGGACGCCAGGTTGCAGGCGGAGTCGTCGATGTGCATGTACTCGCTGCACGGGTTCGAACCGCTGATGCGCCCCGCGTTCGGCGAGGTGTGCCACCGCTGAATGGTGTCCTCGTACTGCACGCCGGGATCGCCGCAGGCGTGTGCCGCCATGGCGATCTCGTCGAGGACGTCGGAGGCCGGCATCTCCCAGGCCGCCTCTCCCGAGGCGACGTGGTTCGCCGACCAGACGTCGCCGCGCTCGACGCGCTCGAAGAAGTCGTCGGTGAGGCGCACCGAGTTGTTGGCGTTCTGGAACTGGATGGACCGCCACGCCTCGCCGTTGAGCCCCAGGTCGTAGCCCTGGTCGCCGAGGGCGTAGGCCTTCGCCTCCTCGGCCGCCTTGCAGCGGATGAACTCCAGGACGTCGGGGTGGTCGGCGTCGAGGATGACCATCTTGGCCGCCCGTCGCGTTCCGCCGCCCGACTTGATGGAGCCGGCGCCCGCGTCGGCCCAGCGCATGAAGCTGACGGGGCCCGAGGCCTGGCCGCCGTTGGAGAGCGACTCGCCGTCGGCCCGGATGCGCGACAGGTTGACGCCTGCGCCGGAGCCGCCCCGGAAGATCTCGGACTCGGAGGCGATCCACCGCTGGATGGACGGCATCGTGTCGTTCACCGACAGGATGAAGCAGGCCGAGCACTGGTTGACCTGCGGCTCGTCCGGCTCGACCGGCGGGATGTCGATGTCGAGGATGCGGTCGGGGTCGTGCTCGCGGGCGGCCACCTGGACGCCGCAGTTGAACCACACCGGCGAGTTGAACGCCGCGCGCTGGGTGACCAGCAGATGGCGGAGCTCCTGGGAGAACGTCTCGGACTCGTCGTCGGAGGTGAAGTAACCGCCCTTCTCGCCGTGGTGACGGAGCGTGTCGACCACACGGTCGATGACGTCACGGAGGCTTCTCTCGCGGCGCGGGTCGTCCATGCCGTAGCGGAAGTACTTGCTGGCGACGATGTTGACGGCCGTGTCCGACCAGGCTGCCGGGAACTCGCAATCGCGCTGCTCGAAGACCACCCGCTCGGTGCCCTCCGTGCCGGGCTCGGCGATGCGGGCGTGCCGCAGGCTCCACTCGACCGTCTCGTACGGATGGGCGTCCGGTCGCGTCAGGCGCCGATCGATTCCCAGCGTCATCTCGTCCATGTGCGTGGGCGCCTCAGTCGCCATCCGGTGCCTCCTGGCTGTCGATCGTCGTTGTGTCCCGTCCACCGCGCAATGCCCTCAGTCGCCCTCGGGACGCGCCTCCACCGTTGCCCGCGCCCGCCGTGGTCAGGGTATCGAACATCTGTTCGTCCAGCGATCCCTGCCCCCGCGGGAGCGGCGGCTCGAGCTCCAGTCGCGCGAGCTCCTCCTCGAACTCCTCCACGTCCTCGAACGCCCGGTACACGGAGGCGAAGCGCACGTAGGCCACGGCGTCGATCTCCTTCAGCCGTCGCAGCGCCAGGTCGCCGATGATCGAGCTGCGCACCTCGTGCCGGAGGCGGTTCCTCAGCTCGCCCTCGATGTCGCGGACCGCGACCTCGAGGAGTCCGGTCGGAACGGCTCGCTTGTGGCAGGCGCGCTGCAGGCCGTCCAAGAGCTTGCGGCGCTCGAACGGCTGTCGCTCGCCGGACTCCTTGATGACCAGCAGCGGGGTCTCCTCCACGCGCTCGTAGCTCGTGAAGCGCCGCCCGCACGACGAGCATTCGCGGCGGCGGCGGATCGCGTCCTTCGTGTCGGCGACCCGGGACTCCACCACGCGGTGCTCGGCGTGGTCGCAGAATGGGCAGATCACGGTGTTCGCGCCACCTTCGGGGGGTTCGGGGATGGGCGGAGATGTGCGCCCCGTCCACAGTCCATCCACACCATGTGTGGTGTCTGACACGGGCTCGCAACCCCATATTCGGGGTCTGGCGCGCAATCCTTCCCTTTCGTGCCGTCCGAATCAAGCCCCAGATGGGGCATCGTCCCCGCACGACGCGAGAATCCACGAGGACCTCACGAAAGCACCCCATGAGACGTCTCTGAGTCAGTGAGCTCGCGAGCACCCCGAGAAGCCCATGGCCTTCCGCCCTTTGATCGGGTGGCGCGCCTTCACGCCGCCGAGATGCTGCGCCTCGCGGTGGCCGTGTGCGGCCCCGACGACGGCGAGGACGCGCTGCAGGACGCGCTCGTCTCGGCGCTGCGCGCCTACCCGGACCTGGACCCGGGCGCCGACGTGCGTCGCTGGCTGCTGCGCATCGTCCACAACCGCGCCGTCGACCAGCGTCGCGCCCGATCCCGCCGCCCCGCGCCGATCGCGGACGTCGCCGATCGGCCCGCGCGTGACCCGGCCCCGCCGCCGGACCGCGAGCTCTGGGCGCGCGTGGCCGCGTTACCGCCCAAGCAGCGCGCGGCGGTCACCCTGCGCTTCGTGGCCGACCTGTCCCACCGGGAGATCGGAGAGTTGATGGACGTCAGCGAGAGCGCGGCCCGCCGGAGCGCCCACGACGGCCTCGCGGCCCTGCGCGGGAGCGCGACGCCATGAGCGATGTGGAGCGACGACTGGGCGACCTCGCCCCCGGCGACCGGGCGGCTCGCGATGCCGTGGACCGCGCGCTGGAGCGGGCGGCGCTCGACGGCGCCGCCGACCTGGCCTACGACTCGATGGACACCAAGCTGGGACCATTGCTGATGGTGCGCGGTGCGCGTGGCCTGGTGAGGGTGGCCTACGCCGGGGGCGAGGACGCCGATCGCGAGCTCGAGCGCCTGTCCGAGCGCCTGTCCCCCCGCCTGGTGCGCGCGCCTGCGGCGCTGGACGACGTCCGGCGCCAGATCGACGAGTACCTCCGCGGCCGGCGCTCCACGTTCGAGGTGCGGGTGGACCTCACGCTGGTGGGTCCCTTCGCCCGGCGCGTGCTCGACGCGACCGCGGCCGTCCCCTACGGCGAGGTCACCACCTACGGCGACCTGGCCGCGACCGTCGGCCGACCCCGGGCCGCGCGCGCCGTGGGCAACGCGCTGGGATCGAACCCGGTGCCCATCGTGATTCCGTGCCACCGGATCCTCCGCGCGGGAGGGGGCTTGGGCGGCTACACGGGGGGCACCGGGATCAAGAGGGCGTTGCTGGGCGTCGAGGGGCTCTCGATCGCGGAGGAGGCGCCTAGCTGAGGAAGCCGATCCGGTCGAGCGGCCAGTACGTGGCCTCGGCCTGGCCGATGATCCGGTCGACCGGCACGAACGGATCGCCCGCGATGGCCCACTCCACCGAGTCGCACGACTGTCCGCGATTGTCGCCGAGCACGAACACGTGGTCCTCGGGCACCGTCACCTCGCCGAGGGTGCCGCCGTTCTCGAGCTGGGCGTCCTCCACCACGAAGGGCTCGCCGTTGACGACCGGCCCCGACGGCGTGACCCGGACCGTGTCCCCGCCGATCGCGATCACCCGCTTCACGAAGGGCACGTTGGGGTCCTGACCCCGGCAGACCTCCCGGGCGGTCGTGGTGGCGTCGAACACGATGATGTCCCCGCGGTCCACGTCGCGGAACCGGTAGACGAGACGGTTGGCGAGGATGCGGTCGCCTCCGCTGCGGCGGACGCCGTCCTCGTCGATGCCGCTCTGGATCGTCGGCTCCATCGACTGCGTCGGGATCTCGTACGGCTTGGCCAGCGTCGCCTGCACCAGGAACGCGACCGCCAGGGCGATCATCACCGGGACCACAAGGTCTCGGAGCAGCTTGCGCACTACGCTGTACCGCCGTGCACTACGACTCCTCGCCCCCCGCGCCGCGGCGCGCCCAGATCCCCGCTCCGATCGCCACGATCAGCACGGCTCCGCCGAGGCCGATGTACAGGCCGAGGTTGCTGCCCCCGTCGTCCGCGTCGGCGATCTCCGTCGGTATCTGGCCGGCGCCGCAGGGCTCGCCGGGACGCTCGAGGTTCTGGATCTGGGCCTCGGCCAGCACCTCGGCCAGCGCGCCGTACTGGCGCTCGTCGTCCCGCACCAGCTCCTGCGCCTCCTGGAACTCGGCGCGTGTGTAGCACTCGTCGATCTGGCCGTTGTCGTTGAAATCGTCGAGGATGTCCTGGCCGTCGGCCAGCGCCGTGGCGGGCACGAGCGCAGCGAGGACGACGATGGCGAAGAAGACGAAGCGGCTCAGCGGGGCTCCCGAGGTGACGAGCTGACGGGGCGCGACCAGCCCCGGAGCGCCGCGGATGGTACTCGCGGCGCCATACGCCAACAAGCGGGCGGGTCGGCGACGGTGCTCGGCGCGGTGGCGCTGGCGGCCTGGGCCGCGCTCGCCGTGTCGTCGGGGGGCTACGACCCCGGGGACCAGCTCGGAGGCCGGGGCACGGCCGGGGCCGGCCTGGCCACCGCGGGAGCGGCGGCGCTGGGAGCCGGAGCGCTCTGGCTCGCGCGCGGCCGCGCGGCCACCTGGAGCCTGTCTCTTATACACATCTGACGCTGCCGACGAACACCGTGACGTGTAGGT
>JARFPS010000223.1 GCA_029288175.1 Miltoncostaea sp.
TGCCGGCGCCGGGGCGGGCTCCGGCTCGGGGGGCGGTGCCGCCTCGGTCGTCGCCTCGGACTCGGTGGACTCGGTCGATTCGGCCCGCTCGGTGTTCGCCTCGCCGGCGCGCCTGGTGTAGCTGCTTGAGAACGGCGAGAACGAGACGGGGTTGTTCGGCAACGCGAACTCGGGGGCCGGGTACTTCTCCTGGGCGACGCGCATGAAGTCGGCCCAGATCGATGCCGGGAAGCTCCCGCCGGACACGGCCTGGCCGTGGACGCTGGTCATGCTGCGCCGCTGGCCGTCCGAGTTCGGGTAGCCGACCCACACCGCGGTCGACATGCGCGGGTTGTAGCCGGCGAACCACGCGTCGACGAAGTCGTCCGTGGTGCCGGTCTTGCCCGCGACGTTCGTGTTGATGTTGGCGCGCGTGCCGGTGCCGCCGACCACGTTGCTGCGCAGGATCTTGGTGACCTCGTACGACACCCCGTCCTGGAAGATGCGCGTGCGGTCGGGCCGGATGCGCTCCTCGGTCCCGTCGGGACGCACGATGCGCTCGATGGCGATGGGCGCCACGCGGAATCCGCCGTTGCTGAGCGGGGCATACGATGCGGCGAGATCGAGCGGGGTGACCTCACCCGACCCGAGACCGATCGAGGGGAAGCGCGGGAGGTCGCGATCGCGCGGGACGCCCATGCGGTACGCAGTGTCAACCACCGCGTCGGGGCCCAGGTCCAGCGTCATCTGGGTGTAGACGGAGTTGTCCGAGCTCAGGGTGGCCGAGCTGATTGGGATCGCGCCGCGGTACGAGTTGGAATAGGTCGCGACGTCGATCTGGCCCCACACCGGGTCACTGAAGTTGAGGCGGCGGCTCCCGTACACGGTCGTGGCGGGGTTGATGCCCCGGCGCACCGCCTCGGTGAGCACCCAGGTCTTGGCGGTCGATCCGGGCTGGCGCAGCGCTTGGGCCGCCAGGTTGAACTGGTTGTCGGCGTCGTACTCCTGGCTGGAGGCCATCGCGCGGATGTAGCCGGTGCGCGTGTCGAGCGACACCACGGCCGAGTCGGGGTCGTCGCTCAGGCCCAGGTTCTTCTCGATTGCCGCCTCGGCCGCCCGTTGCAGCTCGGGGTCGATGGTCGTGTAGACCTTGAACCCGCCGCGCTGCACCTCCTCCTCGCCGAACCGCTCGATCAGCACGTCGCGCACGTACTCGAAGAAGTAGCCCTCGCGCTGGACCTGGTAGGCGCGACCCCGCCTCAGCCCGAGCCCGGCGCGCTTGGCCTTCTCTGCGCGCTCGCGGGTGATGAAGCCCTGGTCCGCCATCTGCTCCAGGACGAGGTTGCGACGCTCCTTGGCGACCTGCGGCCGCTCGAACGGGTTGTAGGTGCTGGGCGCCTGTGGAAGCCCGGCCAGCAGCGCGGCCTGCGGAAGGGTGATCTTCGACACAGGTCGGCGGAAGTAGGTCAGCGAGGCCGCCTGGACCCCCACGGCGTTGTTCCCGAGGAAGACGCTGTTGAGGTACTTGGTCAGGATCTCGTTCTTGGTGAAGCGCTTCTCGTACTGGAGCGCGAGGTAGACCTCGTCGAGCTTGCGTCGAACCGTCCGCTGTGCCCCGATGCCGTAGAGGTTGCGCATCAACTGCATCGTGATCGTGCTTCCGCCCTGCTGCGTGGAGCCGCCGCGGACGTTCTTCACGGCCGAGCCGACCACGCGGTAATAGTCGACCCCGTCGTGGTCGTAGAAGCGCTTGTCCTCGATGGCGATGGTCGCCTCCTCGAGGAACCGGGGGATGGAGCGTCGTCGCACCTCGGTGCGGTTGGTGACGCCCGCGATGCGTCCGAGGCGGCGCCCGTTCATGTCGAAGATCTCGGTGTTCTGCCCGAGCCGGATCTCCTGCAGGTCCCGCCCGCGCAGGTTGTCGCCGACGGCGTCGATGACCAGCGCCCCGCTCAGCGCGATCGTGGCGGCGGCCAGGAAGGCCACGCCCACGATGACCCGCCAGACGTTGGCCGTCTTCTGGCGGCGCTGGCGCTTCCTGCGCGCGCGCCGGGCGCGCCGGGCGCTCATCGGGCGCCTCCCGGCAGAGGCCTGATGTCCCAGACGACGTCGCCGCTGGGGTAGTCCAGAAGACCGATCATCTGCTCGGGTCCCCCGCGCACCGGACCGTAGACCCGCCATCCCAGCCGAGAGCGGGGAGAAGCCTCACGGTTGCGCGCCGAGGGCTCCACGCCGCCGGGCGGCACGGGAACGACGAACGGGCCGTTGAGGTACCCCAGCTCCACGCGCTCCGCGACGGCCGGAGGGCCGGCCCAGATGCGCCGCGCGCGGGCACGGGCCGAGCGGTGCGAGCCGAGGTCCGGCGAACGCGATTCCCAGGCAGAGTGGGCCGCGAACTCCCAGCCCTGGTCGGGGCGCAGGGGCGAGACGGCCGCCGCGCCGGGGCCCGAGTCGTACCACTGGGCCGCCACCGTGGGCGCCCAGACGAGAACGAGCGCGCCGACGGCGCCCAGAGCAAGAGCCTTTCTGCCGCGGAGGGTCCGCAGTGGATGTCCCCCAAACATGGGCGCACGCGACGGGCAATTATAGGCCGATGGGCATGGAACCCCTCACCGGACGGTCCGGGCGCACCCCGCCTCGCGCGGTGCTGCTCGATGCCTACGGCACGCTCGTGACCATGGACGCCCCCGCGCCGCGCCTCCGGGCGGGCCTCGCGGCCGAGGGGCATCACCACGATCCGGCCGCCTGCGAGCGGGCGATCGCGGCCGAGATCGCCCACTATCGGCGGCACCATCTGCGCGGCTCCGATCCGTCGGCCCTCGCCGAGCTGCGCCGGGAGTGCGCCGCCGTGCTCGCATCGGAGCTCGGCCCGGATACGCCCGGCCCCGACCGGATGACCGAGCTGCTGCTGGACGCGCTGCGATTTCGTCCGGCGCCGGGGGCGCGGGACTGCCTCGTGCGCCTCACCGGGTCGGGGTTTCGCCTGGCCGTGGTCAGCAACTGGGACGTCTCGCTGCCAGACACGCTCCGCTCGCTGGACCTGCACGATCCGCTCGACGTCGTGGTGACCAGCGCCGGCGTGGGCCGGTCCAAGCCGCACCCGGCCCCCTTCGCCGCCGCGCTCGCCGCCCTCCGCGCGCGCCCGGAGCACGCGATCCACTGCGGCGACAGCCCCCGCGAAGACGGCCATGGCGCCCGAAACGCCGGCGTGAGAGCGGTGCGCGTGGCCGGCGACCCGGTGCACGTCGCGGGCGCGGGCGAGCCGGTCATCGGCGCGCTGCATGAGCTTCCACCCTTGGCGGAGCGATTGCTGGGCGGCAGCCTTAACCGCTGATCGATCCGAAGCGCAGGAACGTCGCGAGGACATCGTCCAGATCGTCCGTGCAGCGCTCGCCGTCGCCGTCCACGCAGGCCCGCAGCTCCGAGGAGATCAACCGCAGCCCCACCTGGTCGACGGCGGCCTTCACAGCGGCCAGCTGAATCAGCACGTCGCGGGGTGCGTTGCCCTCGTCGAGCATCCGTTGGACGCCGCGCAGCTGCCCCTCGGCTCGCCGGAGGCGGGAGATCAGCTCCGCGGAAGCGTCGGCCGGGGCGGTCGCCATCGGCTAGCCGGCCCCGCAGCCACAGCTTCCGCCGCAGCAGCCGCCGGCCGAGGCGGCATCCTCGCCGACGGCTCCCCCGGATGCGCCGAGGACGAACCCGGTGAACAACTGCTCGACCTGTGTGGAGCCGCACGTGTCACACACGCGGTCCTCGTCGCGCAGGAAGCCCTGGCGGAACACCTCGAACGTGGTGTCGCACTCGATGCACCGAAGGTCGTAGGTCGGCATCAGGCGAGTCCGAGCTCCTGCTCCAGCCGAGCCTTCGGCATGGCGCCCACCGCGTGGCGGGTGAGCTTGCCGTGCTCGAAGAAGCCGATGAACGGGATGCCCTGCACCCCGTAGCGCTGAGCGATCGCGGGATGCGAGTCGACGTCGAGCTTGGCGACGCGCACCGTGCCGTTGCGCTCCTTGGCGATCTGGTCGATCACGGGCGCGATGGTCCGGCACGGGCCGCACCACTCGGCCCAGAAATCCACGATGACCGGCGTCTCCGACTCCAGCACCTCGGCCTGGAAGTTGTCGGCCGTCACCTCGATGGCTTCGTCTGCCATGTCTGTCTCCTACTCGTTGTGCGCGCCGACGGCCTCCGCCGCCGCCGCCGTTTCCTCCAGCCACCGCTCCGCGTCGATGGTCGCCATGCATCCACTGCCGGCGGCGGTGATCGCCTGCCGGTACACCACGTCCTGAACGTCGCCCGCGGCGAACACGCCCTCGACGCTGGTGCGGGTTCCGTCGGTCACGACGTAGCCCTCGTCGTCGAGCTCGATCTGCCCCTCGAACAGCCCGGTCGTCGGATCGTGGCCGATCGCGACGAACATGGCGGCCGACGGGATGTCGGAGAGCTCGCCGGTCTCGACGTCGCGCACGCGGACCGCCTCGACCGCCGGGTCGCCGACGACCTCCTCGACCACCGCGTTCCAGCGGACGTCGATCTTGTCGTGCGCGAGGACCCGCTCGGCCATGATCTTGGACGCGCGGAGCTCGTCGCGCCGGTGCACGAGCGTCACCCGCGACGCCATGCGCGCGAGGAACAGCGCCTCCTCGGCCGCCGAGTCGCCACCTCCGACCACCACCATCGGCTTGTCCTTGAAGAAGAACCCGTCGCACGTGGCGCAGGACGAGACGCCGAACCCGCGCAGGCGCTCCTCGGACGGCAGCCCCAGCCACCGGGCCGTGGCGCCGGTCGCGATGATGACGCTCTGCGCGCGGTACTCCTCGTCGTCGACCCAGACGCCGAACGGCCGCTCCGAGAAATCGACCCGCGTCACGTCCTCGGCCACGGTCGTGGCGCCGAAGCGCTCGGCCTGATCCCGGAAGGTCTGCATCATCTCCGGCCCCTGGATGCCCTCGGGGAAGACGGGGTAGTTCTCGACGTCGGTGGTCAGCATCAGCTGACCTCCCGCCCCGAAGCCCTCGATGACGAGCGGGTCCAGGTTCGCCCGTGCCGTGTAGCTGTCTCTTATACACATCTGACGCTGCCGACGAAGATTGTCTAGTGGGGGGGGGGGGGGGGGGGGGGGGGGGGGGTGGGGGGGGGGGG
>JARFPS010000240.1 GCA_029288175.1 Miltoncostaea sp.
GCATACGAGATAAGCAGATATGTCTCGTGGGCTCGGAGATGTGTATAAGAGACAGGTTCACGGGCGACGCCGTGGTGTCGGTCGACCGCCAGGCGAGGGTCCTGGTGCTGCGTGAGGGGCTGCTCGGGTCGTGAGGATCGACGTCTTCACCCTGTTCCCGGAGTGGTTCGACTGGCTGCGCAGGCCGCGGCACCTGGCCAACGCGGCCGAGCTGGCCGACCTGGAGCTCCGCTGCTTCAACTACCGCGACCACACGCCCTTGCGCCAGGGCCAGGTCGACGACGCCCCCTACGGCGGCGGCCCCGGCATGGTCATCCGCGTGGATGTCGTGGCCGCGGCCTTCGAGGCGGTTTACGGGGTGCCGGCCGACCGGGTGCGCGACGAGCGTCGCGTGGTGGTGCTCACCCCGCGCGGGCGCCCCTTCGACGATTCCCTCGCCCGCGAGTGGGCCGAGGAGCCGGCGGTGACCCTGCTGGCGGGCCGGTACGAGGGGTTCGACGAGCG
Organism: Miltoncostaea sp.; assembly: GCA_029288175.1. Taxonomy (GTDB): domain Bacteria; phylum Actinomycetota; class Thermoleophilia; order Miltoncostaeales; family Miltoncostaeaceae; genus JARFPS01. The sequence goes on from JARFPS010000240.1 coordinate 505, forward strand.
GGTGCACGATCACCTGGCCGGTGAGGCCGTCTCGTTGGGGCCGTTCGTGCTGGCGGGGGGCGAGGTCGCGGCGATGGCGATGGTCGACGCGGTGGGCCGACGGCTCCCCGGTGCGCTGGGCAATCGGGACAGCCTCGAGGGCGAGTCGTTCTCGCCGACGCTCGCAGGCCGCACGGAGCACCCGCACTACACCCGGCCGGCCGCGTTCCGGGGATGGGAGGTGCCGGAGGTACTCCGCTCCGGCGATCATGCGGCGGTGGAGGCCTGGCGTCGCGCGAATCTCGGTCCCGGCCCCGGAGAGGCCTGATCCCGGTGCTACACTCCCTCGCCGTTCTGGAGGGGCGATGAGTTTGATCGAGACGTTCGAGCGCGAGCAGTTGCGGCAGGACATCCCGGACTTCAAGGCCGGCGATACCGTGCGCGTGCATTTCCTGGTCGTCGAGGGCTCGCGGCAGCGGCTCCAGGTCTTCGAGGGCACCGTCATCAAGCGACAGGGCGAGCTCTCGCGGGAGACCTTCACCGTGCGCAAGCAGAGCTTCGGCGTCGGCGTCGAGCGGACGTTCCCGGTCCATTCGCCGAAGGTCGAGCGCATCGAGCGGGTCTCGGAGGGTGACGTCCGACGCGCCAAGCTTTACTACCTCCGTGACAAGGTCGGCAAGAAGGCCCGGGTCCGCGAGAAGCAGCGCAGCTGAGGCGCGGCGGCGCCGCACGGCGCGCCGTCTCTTCGCCCACGATCGGTCCTTCGGGGTGCGCCGCGTGGCCGGCGCGGACGAGGCCGGGCGCGGCTGTCTGGCCGGGCCGCTCGTCGCCGCATCGGTTTGCCTCGACCTCGACGCCATGAGCCCGCGCGACCGGCGTGGCCTGGGCTTCCTGAACGACTCCAAGCGCGTTCCGGCCGAGACGCGCGAGCGGTTGCACGAGATCATCCTCCGGGTGGCGGATCAAGTCGTGGTCGTACTCGCGCCGCCGCAGACCATCGACCGCGACGGTCTCCACGTCACGAACCTGCGTCTGCTCCGTCGCGCGCTGTCGGGCATCACCGTGGACGTGGGGGAGAGGCTCGTGGACGGTTTCTCGCTGGGGCCGGAGGCGCCGCCGCACCGGCGGGTGGTCGGGGGCGACCGCACCAGTGCCGCCATCGCCGCGGCCTCCATCGTGGCCAAGGTATCGCGCGATCGCCTGATGGCGGGCCCGATGGCCCGGGCCTATCCGGAGTTCGGGTTCGACCAGCACGTCGGCTACAGCACGCCGGAGCACCGCGAGGCCATCGTCGCGTCGGGGCCCTCTCCGCTGCACCGCATGTCGTTTCGGTCGGCGGCGTACGCGGCCGCCCCCTCGTCGGCCTGAGGCGGGCCCCCTCCTTCGGGGGGGAGGGCGGACCGTCGGGCGGACGCCGGCCCGCGCGCCTGATCGTTTCGGCGAACCGGGTACGGGTCGCGGTCGGCTGGGCTGCCGGTTCGCGGCACTTTTGCGACGATTCGCGGCGCCGGGGGCGGCCGATCGTGCACGGCTGATATCTGCCCGCTTGGGGAGTGCGCCGCCGATCGCGACGGGGATAGCCTCGTCCGCGCAATGGGCCTGTCGCTCGACATCGTGGACGCCATCGAGCCCTTGGCGGAGGACTGGGACGCCCTCGCCGACCGTGTGCAGGCGCCCCCGCACCTCTACGCGTCCTTTCTGGACGCCTGGCGCCGGTCGCTCGCCCCTCGTGAGGACCTGTACGTCGTGATCGCGCGCAGCGGATCGGAGCTCGCCGGCGTGCTCGCTCTCTGCGGGTCGCGCTTCGGTCTCTCGACCCCGCCGCGCTACGGCCGCGCGGGGGGCGTGGCGAGCGACGGTGCGGTGCTCGCCGCCCTGTGGAGTCACGCGCTGCGCAAGCTGCGACCCGGCGCGGTCCGGCTCGGACCGGTCGTCAAGGGGGGCTCGGCTCGTGCGGCGATGCTCGCAGCATCGCGCGACGCCGGCTTCCCCGTTGCGGAGTGGGCGCACTCCGAGCTGACCTCGATCGAATGCGAGGGTGGCTGGGATACCTACCTGGCGGGGCGGTCCAAGAACCTGCGCAAGGACCTCAGGCGCCGATCGCGGCGCCTGTCCGAGCGCGGCGAGCACGCATTCGAGTTCCATCGCGGCCCGGCTGCCGCGGGCCCGCCGTTCGACGAGTTGCTGGTGCTTGAGGGGGCCGGCTGGAAGGGGCGCGAGGGTACCGCGATCGTCTCCTCGACCAACCAGCTCGACTTCTATCGATCGCTCGCCGCTTGGACCGCGGGCCGCGACGCGTTGGGCGTCTCGATCCTGCGGCACGAAGGCAAGGCGATCGCGGCGAACCTCTGCATCGACTTCCACGGGGTGAGCTACCAGCTGAAGGCCGCCTACGACGAGCGGCAGTCGGCGCTCTCCCCGGGGAAGCTGTTGCTGGCGGCCGACATCGAGCGGGCGTTCGCGGCCGGCATCTCGCGCATCGATCTGGGTGGGCACGCAGAGGACTACAAGCTGCCCTGGGCGACCTCGAGCGAGCCGGTATCGGAGGCGGAGGCCTACCTGACGGGTCCCCGCGGCGGCGTGCGTCGCCTGGCGCGGCAGATGCATCACCGGGTGTCGAGCCGGCCGGGTGAGAGGGTTTCGTAGCCCGGCGGATGGATCATCGCCCGCCGGGGCGTCCTCGGGCATCGGCCGCGGTCGTGGGTGCGTCGCCGGTTCGCTGTGGCGCGTGGCCTCGACCTTCTCTCCCTCAATCGGCGGTCGCCTTCGATCGTGGGGGCCAACCTGCGATGGTCGCCCCTTCGTCGTGCGCCAAGGTCTACGAGGCCGTTGTGCCGGGCGGCGGCGGCTCGCCCGCACGGGCCGGCTCAGGCAAGGGCGCCGGGCAGATGCTCGACCCTCCATCCCGGGAGCCGCCGGCGGCGTGAGACAAGGATGAGGTCCAGCCGCACGTCGACTCCGGCCGGCAGGCGGGTCCACGCCGCGTAGCAGGCCGACGCGCGTCGGATGCGTTCGCGCTGACGGGCGGTGACCAGTTCCGGGCCGACATCCCGGCGGCGGGTCTTCACCTCGCAGATCGCGATCACCGACCCGCGGCGGACGACCAGGTCGATCTCGCCGCCGCCTGCGCGCCAGTTCCGGGCGAGCAGACGCCAGCCCCGGCGTCGAAGGTGGCGCGCCGCGGCGCGTTCGCCGCGGCGCCCGATGGAGGCGGTGTCCCGGGTCATGGAGCGACCACGCTAGACCCGCCGGCCGCGGGCTCCACCGAGCGTGGCGTCACCCGTCACGGCACCGGCGACTGCCGTGTCGTCTGTTCCGGTTCCGCCCCTGACGCGCTGGGAGCCTTGCCGCGTGGTCAGCCGCGTCGTCACACCGGCCGTCGTCGGCTTCAGCACCTCCACGGTGCTGGTGGAGGTCGACCTGCGCGCGGGCATCCCGGGATTCAGCGTGGTGGGTCTTCCCGACGCCGCGGTGCAGGAGGCGCGCGAGCGGGTCCGCTCGGGCCTCGCCAACCAGGGGTTCGTCGTGCCCCCTCGCCGCATCGTCGCCAACCTCGCGCCGGCCGACCTGCGCAAGACCGGGCCGCACTACGACCTGCCGTTGGCCCTGGCCATCGCCTGCGCCTCCGGGCAGATCGAGGCCTCGCTGATCGAGGGGGCGGGGGCCGTCGGCGAGCTGGGTCTCGACGGTGGCCTCCGGCCCGTGGCGGGGGCGCTCGCGATGGCCGAGCACGCGGCGCGGTCGGGATGGCGCCGCCTGGTCGTTCCCGCCGCGTGCGCCCCCGAGGCCGCGCTCGTGGGCGGGGTCGAGGTCCTCGGGGCCACCTGCCTGCGTCATGCGGTCGACCTGCTCTCCGGGGTCGCCGAGCCCGCCCCGGTCCCTTCCGACGTCGGGCGTCTCCTCGCCCAGGCGGACGCGGCCGATGCCCCGGACCTGTCCGACGTCCGCGGCCAGCCTGCGGCCCGTCGGGCCGTCGAGGTCGCGGCGGCCGGCGGGCACTCCCTGCTCATGCTCGGCGCGCCCGGAGGCGGCAAGACGATGCTGGCGCGCCGCCTGCCGGGGCTGCTGCCGCCGCTCACCCCGGCCGAGGCGATCGAGGTCACGCGGATCCACAGCGTGGCGGGGCTCAACGCGCCGGACAGACCGCTGGTGGCGCGACGACCGTTCCGGGCTCCCCATCACACCATCTCGGCGGCCGGGCTCGTCGGGGGCGGGCGGATCCCCCGGCCCGGCGAGGTCAGCCTCGCGCATCGGGGCGTCCTCTTCCTGGACGAGGTCTGCGCGTTCGCCCCGTCCGCGCTCGACGCGCTGCGCCAACCGCTCGAGGAGGGCTTCATCGACGTTCATCGCGTCATGGGCGCCGCGCGCTTTCCCGCCAGCCCGCTTCTGGTGTGTGCCGGCAACCCCTGTCCCTGCGGCTATCTGGGCGACGACGCCCGCCCGTGCACGTGCCCGCCCACGCGTGCGGAGGCCTACCGGGCGCGCCTGTCGGGGCCCGTCGCGGATCGTCTCGACCTGCAGGTCACGGTTCCCCGCCTGAGCCGCGAGGAACTCCTGGGGACCGAGGGTCGCGAGACGACGCGCCAGGTGCGCGCGCGCGTCGCCGCCGCGCACGGCTTCCGCGCGGAGCGGGGGCAGCAGGTGCCCAACGCCCGGTTGCCCGCCGCCGGCGTGCGCTCGGCGGCGGGGCTCGACCGGCAGGGCACGCGCATGCTCGAGCGCGCCATCGATCGACTCGCTCTCACAGCCCGCGGTTGCGATCGCGTGCTGCGGGTGGCGCGCACCGTCGCCGACCTCGCCGCGTCGCCGCGGGTGGGACCGGACCATCTCTGTCTCTTATACACATCT
>JARFPS010000299.1 GCA_029288175.1 Miltoncostaea sp.
GGAGCGGAACACCTTCATGTCCTCGACGTCCACGAACTCGCGTTCGACGAGGCGCGTGACGCTGCGCTCGATCTCCTCGGGCGGCGCGCCCGGGTAGGGGATGGTGATGACCACCTGCTCCGCCTCGATGGACGGGAAGAACTCGCGCACGAGCCCGAAGCGCAGGGCGAGGAAGCCGCCGATGAGGACGGCGACCATCAGCAGGTTCACCGCGACCGGATTGCGGACGGAGAACCGGGGGAGGCTCACTTGGCGACCTCGACCTCGGGGGCGATGCGCACCTGCGAGCCGTTGGCCACCGACTCGAGGTTCGTGATCAGCACGGCGTCCCCGGGCTCCAGCCCGGCCGAGACGAGGGCGTACCCGGCGAGGTAGCGATCGACCGTGGGCATCCGCTCCTCGACCGTCGCCGTGCCGTCCGCCTCGCCGGGCACCGCGACGAAGAGGCGATCACCGAGGAACGCGCGGCGCGGGATCGGCATCACGCCTTCGTGGCGGCGCCCCGCCACCGTCGCCACCAGGTGTGCGCCGGGCGTGACGGGATTCGCGCCCGGCGTGCCTTCCACGACGAGGTAGGCGAAGAAGATGCGTCGCTCCGTCTCGATCGCCGGGGCGATGCGCGTGACGGTGCCCTCCCAGACCGGCTCGTCGCGGTCGGGCACGCGGAGCGCGGCCGGTGCACCGACGGCCACCTCGTCGTAACGACCAGCAGGCAACGCGACGGGAACCTCGACGTGCGTGAGATCCACGATGGTGAACAGCTGGTCGCCCGGCTTGACGCGCTCGCCGATCTCGACGTGGCGCATCTCGATGCGACCGACGAACGGCGCGCGCACCTTGGCGCGGTCCTTCGCGCGCTCGGCGAGGGCCACGCCGCGGCGCAGCGAGACGAGGCGCGCCTCGGCTGCGTTCACCGCGTCCGCGTTCTGGCGGATCTCGGACTCGAGCTGGAGCTTGGCACGCTCGCGCAGGGCGACCTGGATCTGCTGCGCGTCGAGCGCGCTGCGCGTGAGCGTCTTGGGCACGAGCGGCTTGATGCGGTCCAGTTCGCGCTGGGCGGCCTCGAGCTCGCGCTCCGTCACCGCGAGTCGCTCGCGCAGCGAGCCGAGCTGCGTGCCGAGGCGCGTGAGGTCGGCCTCGGCGGCCTTCACGTCGGCGCGCGAACGCTCGAGGCGGTCGTCGAGATCGCGGTCGTCGATCTCGACGAGCACGGGCAACACGGGGCCGCCCTTGCTGCTCTCCTTGGCGGGTATGAGCTTGCCCGACTCCAGGCGCGGATCGAGAGCGCGCACCACGCCCTCGACCTCCGCCACCACGGTGGCCGTGCGCATGGGGCGGGCGCGTCCGAAGCCGCGCAGCTGCTCCGTGTAGTCGAGTTGCTCGGCCTTCACCGTGCGCACGAGCGGCGCCAGCGCACCACCGTTGGCCTTCGCGCTCTTCTTGCGCATGCCTGCGAAGAAGCCGAACCCCGCGACCGCGGCGTAGAGCGCGATCGCGATGAGGACGACGCTGGTGATGATCCGGCGGGTCAGGTTGACGGGAAGATCGGGTTCGCTCACGACCCCGGGACGATAGCGCGGATCGGCGGCCCGGGCGTAGCATGTCTTCGCCCCGAGGAGCGACGATGAAGATCCGCATCAAGTACTGCGCCGTCTGAAACTACGAGCCGAAGGCCGTCGGTCTGGCGACCATCCTGCTCGAAAACCTCAAGACGCACATCAGCATGCTCGAACTGGAGCCCGGCGGCGGGGGCGTGTTCGACGTCACCGTGGACGGCGACCAGATCTACTCCAAGCACGAGACGGGCGAGTTCCCCGACGAGCGCGCCATCCTGGACCAGGTCCAGGCCCGCGTGTCCTGACCCGGCGTCGCCGCGCCTCCGCATGAGCGCACGCGACGGCTTCGATTGCCCCGCCTGTGGCGCCCGTCTCCGTGGCGGGCGTCCGGGCGCCGTCGTCCCCTGCGCAGAATGCCGCAACCCGATCGTGGTTCCGGAGCCGACGGCCGAGGCGCCGCCGGCGCCGCGACCCGCAGAGGAACGCGCACCCGCACCCGCGTTCGATGCCGATCAGGCGCGCCGCAAGCTGCTGACGACCGCGACCATCGTGCTCGTCCTCGTCGGCGTCGCGCACTTCGGGCTCTACAAGCTGCTCACGCGCGAAGCGCGCACCAGCATGGCGGACATCGAGTCACGCCATGCGGTCTCCGCGCTCGAGAACGCGCGTCCGCCCGAGGGCGATCCGAAGCCGGGTACGCCCGAGTACCGCACGTGGCGTGAGGCCAAGGCGCTCTGGGTGGACGCCGAGGCGTGGCGCAACGATCGTCGTCAGGCGTCCCTGCTCGAGAAGGGCATCCTCGGCTCGTTCATCGTGCAGGTCGCGATCACCATCTGGGTGTTGCTGCGCCTGCTCGGCACGGTGAAGCGCCGCGCGCGGGGCCGCAAGAGCTAGGAGCAGCCGGTGGTGCCGTTGAGGGCCTCGCGGCGATCCCGCTCGGCCTTGCGGCGCTTGGCACCTTCCTTCAGGTCCTTCTCCATGGCGGCGTGCGTCTTCTTCCACGCGTCCGCGTCCGTCCCCTCCGGGGCGGGATAGCGCGCGTGGATCTGCACCATCCGTCGCAACACGTCCTCACACATGGGATCAATGGCGAAGGACTCCTTGTAGTGCGCCAAGGCCGCGTAGGGACGCTCGCGGTTCTCCTGGTCCAGCACGCCCAACCACTTGTGACCGCGCGCATCCCGGGGATGCGTCTTGACGAACGACGTGATGCGTTCCTCCGCGTCGTCGAGCATCTTGGCGCGCTTCGCGGCGTCGAGCTCGGTGCTGCTCAAGTGCCGCAGGCAGTTGCCGAGGCGCAGGGGCAGCTCCGCGAGCTCCGCCTCGTGGGCCTTCTCGACCTTCGCGCCCGACTCCTGGAGCGCGATCACCTTGCGGTACTTCACGGCCGCGTCGGCGAAGCGGTTCTGGTTGGCGAGCGCCATCCCGAGGCGCCACGTCCAGAGCGGGTAGCGCGGCTGCAGCGTGGCCAGGCCCTCGTAGATCTCGGCGGCCTCGATGAAGCGGTCGCCGCGCATGTACGTCGTGCCGAGATCGCCGAGCATGAGGATCTCCTTGCGGCGATCCCCCAGGCGACGCGCGATGCGCGCGCCCGTGGCGAACTGGCGGGCCGCCTCCTCGACCTTGTCGGCTTCCAGGTAGGCGCGACCGAGATCGGAGAGGGCGAGGCTCCAGAGGATGTCGCGTGCGCGCGGCCGCGCGCGCGCGTTCAGGCTGTACATGCGTTGGAGGCTGCGGACGGCGCGTGCGGGGTGCTTCTCGCCGAGGAGGTCCACGAACGCCCGGAGGTAGTGGAGATCCGGATCGCCCTCGCCCATCGGGGTCAGGGCCCGGTAGCGCGCGACCCACTCCTTGGCCCGCGGGAGCTGGCGGCCGAAGACCGCCGCCTGGCCGGCCAGCATCGCCGCCTGGCGCTGGCCCGGGGACTGCCGCAGGACGTCGCGGAAGAGCGTCTCCGCCTCCCGGGCGTGGCGGGCCGCCCGGTCGTAGTCCCGGGCGAAGAAGGCCTTCTCGGCGCGCTGGAGGGCGGCCACGCCGCGCTCGAGGAGGTGCTGCTCGACGGCGCCGGCGCCGCGGCCCTCGGCGGGGGCCCCGCCGGCCGCCAGCAGGGTCAGGGCGAGGAGGCAGGAAAGCAGGCGGCGGGACATCGCGGGCTCCAGGGACGCCGGATCATACGGAGGCGCCGTCCGGAGCGGCACGGACGGCGCAGGCAGGGGACGAACGGGCCTCCCGTGGTGGGGAATCCCGCTGTTGCAGAATCGCACGGAGCACGGATTCGCTCGCCCGGGGCCTTGGCCTTGCCGTCCTAAATGACTGTCCCCGTTGAGTTTAGGATTTTTACGTCCTCCGGGGCGCTGGCATGGGCCTTGCTCCAAGGCATCCCGTCCCATGCCGCGCAACGACCACCCCCGCAGCCTCCACCTCGCCCCGATGGGGTGTGAGGTCTCTGTCGCTGGGTCTGGCAGGGCTGGAAACACCACCCGAGAGGACGCCGAAGTCCGCAGTTCCCACACCCCGGAGTGGGGGATGCTTGCGGCCGACGGGGCCCCTCTCTATAAAACCCAGACCTTCACGTCCTCTTCTCGCAGGCCTGCCGTCGCTGACCGCAAGCCCGCACCCGAAGAGGATTTGCAG
>JARFPS010000112.1 GCA_029288175.1 Miltoncostaea sp.
TCGCCGGCCTGAGCGCCGACGAGTTCGAGGCGATCGCGGACGGCTTCCGCGACCCGGCCGTGTGGCGCCGCGGCCCGGAGGGCTGGCGCATCGACGGATTCCTGATCGATCGATGGGACTGGACCTCATGAGGATGACCCCCGAGACCCCCGTTCGCCGCTACCGGACCGGCCTGCGCTCCGACGTGAGGATGCACGACGTCGGCCGGCTCGAGCTGGAGGCCGACGAGCAGGTGACCTTCACCACCGAGGGCGGCGGCGAGTACGACGTCGCCCGCAAGGAGTGGGGGTTCTACGCCACGCCGTCGGTCAACGGCCGACTGGTCGGGTTCGGTCTGCGGACGGTCGTCGTGCGGAACGGTCTGGGCCGGTACTTCGTGCTCCTCGTGGAGCGCGGGAAGGAGGACTCCTTCGAGCGCTACGTGCGGGACGAGTGCCTCGACGTGATGGCCTGGCTCGACGACGACGAGGCCCTGGCGCGATTGTTCGATGGCCGCTGACGCGCCGCTGGGCTGCCCCTGCGCCGGCCGGCACATGTCGGTGGCGTGGACCTATACCGCGCCCCCGGAGGGCGAGACCCGCTTCGCCGCGTTGGAGGGGGTGGCCTACCGTCGCGAGGTGCGGCGCTGCGATGCCTGCGACCACTTCACCAGCCGCCCTCCCCTGGATCCGGACGACCTCTACCGCGAGGGCTACGTGGACGCCACCTACGGCCAGGGCGGCATCGAGGCGAGCTTCCGTCGCATCATGGAGCTGCCGCCCGAGCGGTCCGACAACCGCCAGAGGGTGGAGCGGGTGCTGCGCTTCATGGACCGCCGCCCCGACGCCGAGCGCCGCGCGCTGGACATCGGCTCCGGTCTGGGCGTCTTCCCCGCGGCGCTGGCCGGCCGGGGCTGGCGCTGTCGCGCCGTCGACCCCGACCCCCGCGCCGCCGCGCATGCCGACGGCCTGGAGGGCGTCGAGGGGGTCTGCGCCGACGTCATGGACCTGGCGCCCCGGGCGGACCATGCGCTGGTGAGCCTGAACAAGGTGATCGAGCACGTGGACGACCCCGTGGCGTTGATGGCCCGCGGGGCGGGATTCCTGGCGCCGGGCGGGACGATGTACGTCGAGGTTCCCGACGGCCCCGGCGCCGCGTCCGACGGCCCGGGGCGCGAGGAGTTCTTCGTGGAGCACCTCCACGTCTTCAGCGCCGCATCGCTGGCCATGGCCGCACGCCGGGCCGGCCTGGACACGGTCGAGGTCCACCGCCTGCGCGAGCCCAGCGGCAAGCACACCATCGCGGCGTTCCTGGAGCCGGTGGGCGGCGATGCCTGAGGGCTGGACGCGGCGGGCCGCGCTGACCCCGGCCGACGGAGCCTCCGAGGAGCTCTGGGAGCTGTGGGAGGACGAGCGCGTGGTCGCCGCGGCGCCCGTCAGGGCGCGGTACGGGAAGCCCCTCGACGTGATGGCGTTCCGCGGCATCGACGCCGCCGCCCACCGTCGCGCGGCCCTCGACCTCTGCCGCGCCGCCGCCGCGTTGCACGACGGCGAGGCCGACGCCGGTCCCTGCCCGTGCTGCGAGGGGGCCGGCGACGTGGAGCGCCTGGCCAGCGTGGCGGGCGTCGACTACGTGCGCTGCCGTCGCTGCGGGCATGGCTACGTACCCCGGCCGCCGATCGAGGCGCTCGCGCGGCGGTTCGCGGCCAGCGAGGAGATCGCCGCGGTCTACACCGACCCGGACACCGCCGCGGTGCGCATGGAGCAGGTCGTCGCCCCCAAGCTCGCCTGGGCCCTGGAGGCCGCCGAGCGGAGTCTGGGACGCCCGCCGGCGTCGCTGCTCGACATCGGCGCCGGCGCCGGCCACATGGTCGCCGGCGCGCGCCGGCGAGGGCTGCGCGCCGAGGGCTATGAGCTGAACCGTCACTGCTGCTCGTTCGCCCGGGAGCGCCTGGGCGTCGAGCTCCGGCACGGCGACGTCCTGGAAGCGCGCTCCGGCGGCGAGCGGTTCGATCTCGTGACCCTGTGGGGGGTGCTCGAGTACGTGCCCGACCCGACCCGCCTCGTCGCGCGCGCCCGCGAGTTCCTCGCGCCCGGGGGCACGATGGTCGTCGAGGTGCCGCGCGTCGACTCGATCTCGACCGCGGTGCAGCGCGAGCTCCCGCAGTTCGTGGCGCGCCACCTGGATCCGGCAAGCCACCTGAACGCCTTCAGCGACGCCTCGATCGCGACGGTGCTCTGGCGGTCGGGGCTCGTGCCCTCCGAGGCGTGGTACTTCGGCATGGACGCCTTCGAGCTGGCCAGCCAGCTCGCGCTGCACGGCGAGCTCTCCGAGGAGCTGTGTCGGGCCACGCTGGGCCTGCAGCCGGACCTCGACCGCGCGCGCCTCGCCGACGACCTCGTGATCGCGGCGACCGGGGCCGCCGCGTGAGGGCCCGCCCGGTCGTCGTGGTGGGACCCGCCCGCTCGGGGACCACGCTGGTCGCGCGCATGCTGGACGCCCATCCGCGCGTCACCGTGGCGTGCGACCCGCTGCTGCCGCTGCTTCGTGCGGTTCGCGACGCCGCCGTCGCCGATGCCGCGCCCGGCGCGCTCGGGCCCGATGCCCCCTTCCAGGACTGCTACTTCCAGCCCGGGCCGCACGCGGCCTTGGTGGCGCTGCTCGCGGCCCGACCCGGGGTGCGGGCGCCCCGGGAGCGGCGAGGGGCGCTGAGCTCGACGATGGCGGCGCGTGCGCGCCACGAGGAGCCGGCGCTGGCGGTGCCCCTCTCGCGGCTGGAGGGCGACACCTGCGGCGAGCTGGTGCGCGCGGCGTTCGGCGTGATCGCCGCCGGGGCTCCGCGGGCCGAGGTCGCCGGCACCAAGGAGGTCTGGGCGATCGACGCGGTCCCCTTCCTGGCACGCTGCCTGCCCGGGCTGCGCGCGGTGGTCGTGCGCCGCGACCCGCGCGCGATCGTGGTCTCGAACCTCGGGATGGGCGCGACCGACCCCGGGCAGGTGGGGCATCCCTTCTCGGTGGCGCGACACTGGCGCAAGCAGGAGGCGCTGCTGGCCGAGCTCGGCCACCGCGGGCTCGCGCCCGAGGACGTGCACGTGGTGCGCGACGAGGACGTGGTCGCCGACAGCGAGGGCGCCTCGCGCGCGCTGACGGCGTTCCTCGAGATCGACCACGTCGGCGACCTCGCCCACCCCGAGCGCCTGCGCGACGGCGCCGGGCGACCCTGGCGGGCCAACAGCAGCTTCGGCAGGCCGGGCGCGGGGGCGCGTCCCGAGCTGGCGGAGGGGTGGCGCGGCAGGATCGATGCCGCGGATCTCGCCGCGGTGGAGCTGATCGCCGGCCCGGAGATGCGCGCCGCGGGCTACGCGCCCGACCTCGACGACGAGCGCGCCATGGGGCCGGAGTCGCTGGCGGCCCTGACCGCCGCCCACGCCGGCGAGTGGAGCTGGCGCAGCGACCTTGGGCGGCCCGAGCGCGAGCACCGGCTGGAGACCCGTCGTCGGTCCGTGCTCGATGACGACGAGCCCGCCCCCGACGCGGTGCGCGATCACTTCCTGTTCGAGTCGGCGCGCGCGGCGGTTCGCGCGGCGGTGGTCCCCTCGTGACGACCGGCCGCGACATCGTCGCGCTCACGGACGAGCTCTGCCGTCACCCGACCGGCGTCGTCGCGCCCGGCAACGACGCCCTGTTCGATCGCATCGAGCGGGAGCTGCCGATTCGCCGCCGCGCGTTCGCCTCGGGCGAGTCCCACAACGGCTGGCGCGTCCCCGAGTCGTGGCGGGTGGAGGAGGCGACCCTGTGGTCGGACGGCCGACTGGTGCACGACGCCGCGGCACACCCGTTGGG
>JARFPS010000018.1 GCA_029288175.1 Miltoncostaea sp.
GTGTATAAGAGACAGCTTCGGGGAGGTCCTCACCGACCTCCAGGACCTGGCCGGCGCGGTGGCGCGTCTGTGATGCGCCTTGCGGCGCTCGCGGCGACGGGGGTCGCGGCGCTGGGGGTCGTCGGCTGCGGTGGCGAGGAGGCCTCCCCCCCGGCGCCCGATCCCGGCGGCACGGGGTACTTCGTCGGCGAGGGCGGGGGCCTGAGCGCGGCCGTGGATCTGCGTGCCCGCGGCCGGGAGCTTGGGCTGGTCCGCCGCTCGGTGGGGGTCGACCGCGCGGTCGCCGTCGGCGCGGTGGTCAACGACTCGGGCGCGTCCCGTCGTGCTCCGCGCTTCCGCGCGATCCTCGACGACGGCTCCTCGATCCGGCTGGCATCGGTGGGGCCGCCGCAGGAGCAAGGCGGCGGTCCCGCGCCCCCGCCACCCCGGCTGCCGGCGGGGGCGGCGCGCATGCTCTATCTCGTGTTCCCGGCCGGCGCGCCCGCGGAGCGGACCGTGGCGATCCGCATGACCCCGCACGGTGAGGCGGCCGCGACGCTCCGTCCCCGCGAGCGGTAGGGGTCCGGCGGCCGACGGCGAAGTGTCGGCTCGATGCCACCAGACGCGCAATCCCTCGCCGAGCGCCTGCAACGCGACTACGAGCGGTTCAGTCCCGCCCAGCAGGCCCTCGCCCGCTACCTGTCCGACCACCTCGCCGACGTTCCGCTGCTGTCGGCCCACGAGATCGCCCGGGCGTCGCACTGCAGCCCCGCGACCGTCGTGCGCTTCGCCCAGAGCCTGGGCTACGCAGGCTATCCCGAGATGCAGGCCGTCGTCCGGCGCGCCCAGCGACCCCGCCTGCCGGTGGCCGCCGGCCCCTCGTCCGAGGCGACCGAGACGGCATCGGATCTGCTTGCGGACCGCGCGACGCTCGACGCCGCCGCCGCACGCCTGGGGCGCCCGGGGCTGGCGCCGCTCATCGCGGCTCTCGCCGATCGCTCGCCCATCGTGTTGGCGGGCGAGGGGCACGCGGTGCCGGTGGTGCTCCTGCTGCAGGAGCGGTTGGCCCGACTGGGTCGGCCCGCCCAGGTCGTGACGGCGCTGGACCCCGTGGGGCGGGTGGTCCTCGAGTCGCTTCCGGTCGGGGGCGCGGTCATCGCGGTGGCCGTCGGCCGCGAGACCCGGGTGGCCGAGGCCGCCGTGGCCGCTGCCCGGGGGGTGGGCGTGCCCGCCCCGACGCTGGTCGACAGCGCGCTGTCGCCGCTCGCCCGCGGCGGTCTGGCGCGTGTGGTCCCGGCCGATCCGGGCGAGGACGGCCCGAACATCATCGCCATGGTGGCGGTCGCTCAGGCGATCGCGCGCTCGCTGGCGGCGGCGCGGTCGGCACCGCCCGTCGCGGCCATGTCGGCCTAGGACGACCCGCTCCCCGCTAGACTCGTCCCCGACGAGAGGGAGGGGCTGCGATCGAGCAGAACGGCACCACGGGCACCGCGCGCGTCAAGACGGGCCTGGCTCAAATGCTGAAGGGCGGCGTCATCATGGACGTCACGACGCCCGAGGAGGCCCGCATCGCCGAGGCCGCCGGCGCGTGCTCGGTGATGGCGCTCGAGCGCATCCCCGCCGACATCCGCGCGCAGGGCGGCGTCGCCCGCATGACGGCTCCCGAGGTCATCCAGGGCATCAAGGAGGCCGTGTCGGTCCCGGTGATGGCGAAGGTCCGCATCGGGCACTTCGTCGAGGCCCAGATCCTTCAGGCCATCGAGATCGACTTCGTCGACGAGAGCGAGGTGCTGACGCCGGCGGACGAGGCGCATCACATCGACAAGCACGCGTTCGACGTGCCCTTCGTCTGCGGGGCGACCGATCTCGGCGAGGCTCTGCGGCGCATCGCCGAGGGCGCCTCGATGGTCCGCACCAAGGGCGAGGCCGGCACCGGCAACGTCGTCGAGGCCGTGCGCCACATGCGCGCCATCCGGTCGGGCATCGGCCGGCTGTCCGCGCTGTCGCCCGAAGAGCTGTTCGCCGAGGCGAAGGAGCTCCGGGCGCCTGTCGACCTCGTCCGCGAGGTCGCTCGTACCGGACGGCTCCCGGTCGTCAACTTCAGCGCCGGGGGGGTGGCCACGCCCGCCGACGCCGCGCTGATGATGCAGCTCGGCGCCGACGGTGTGTTCGTCGGCAGCGGCATCTTCAAGAGCGAGGACCCTGAGGCCCGGGCCCGGGCGGTCGTCGACGCCGTCGCCCATTTCGAGGATCCGGAGGCGCTCGCGCGCGCCAGTTCCGGCCTCAAGGAGGCCATGCCCGGAATCGAGGTGGGCGAGTTGCGGGAGCGGGGCGAGCTCCTGCAGACGCGGGGCTGGTGAGCGCTCCGCGCATCGGGGTGCTCGCGCTGCACGGGGGCGTCGCGGAGCACGGCGAGGCGCTCGCGGCGGTGGGCGCCGAGCCGGTCGAGGTCCGCGGGGCCCGTGCGTTGCCGCGGCTCGACGGGCTCGTCCTGCCCGGCGGCGAGAGCACGACGGTGCGGCTGTTGGCGGGGCGGGAAGGTCTGGTCTCCGGACTGGGGGAGCTCATCGCCGAGGGTCTGCCGACGCTCGCCACCTGCGCCGGCCTGATCGCGCTCGCCGACCGCATCGAGGGCGGTGAGGAGCCGCTGGTCGGTGGCCTGGCCGTCACGGTGAGCCGCAACGCGTATGGCCGGCAGCTCGCCTCTTTCGAGGCGCCCCTGGCGGTGCCCTCGCTCGGCCCCCCGCCCGTCGAGGGCGTGTTCATCCGTGCCCCGAGGATCGTCGCATGGGACGAGCGACGGGTCGAGGTGCTGGCGTTCCACGGCGAGGATCCCGTGCTCGTGCGCCAGGGCGACATTCTCGCCGCGGCCTTTCACCCCGAGCTGACCGACGACCGGCGCGTTCATCGCCTGTTCGTCGACGATCTGGTCGGCGCCCGCGGGACCGCCGCCGCGATCCACGACCCCCTCGCGGAAGGAGCGAGCCGTGTCCGGACATAGCAAGTGGTCGACCATCAAGCGGAAGAAGGGCGCCGCGGACGCCAAGCGCGGCCAGCTCTTTTCGAAGCTCTCGCGGGCGATCATCGTCGCCGCCAAGGAGGGCGGGCCCGATCCCGAGTCGAATGCGGCCCTCGCGACCGCGGTGCAGAAGGCCCGCGACAACTCCATGCCGAAAGACAACATCGAGCGCGCCATCCAGCGCGGCGCGGGCGGCACGGAGGGCGATGCGTATGAGGCCGGGAGCTACGAGGGCTATGCGCCCGGAGGGGTGGCGGTCTACTGCACCATCCTGACCGACAACAGGAACCGCACGGCCTCGGACCTGCGCTCGATCTTCACGAAGAACGGCGGATCGCTGGGAACGCCCGGGAGCGTCGCGTGGCAGTTCGACCGCAAGGGCGTGATCATGGTCGACGCCGAGGGGGTCGACGAGGACGACATCCTGCTCGCGGCGCTCGACGCCGGAGCCGAGGACGTTTCGGAGGACGGCTCCCTGATCCAGGTGACCACCGAGCCCACCGCGTTCATGGCCGTGCGCGAGGCCCTGGAGGGCGCGGGTATCGCCTTCGCGTCCGCGGAGCTCACCATGATCCCCAAGAGCACCGTGTCGCCCGACGAGAAGGAGGCCCGTCAGATCCTCCGGCTCGTGGACGAGCTCGAGGAGAACGATGACGTCCAAGGGGTCTACGCGAACTTCGACATCTCCGAGGAGATCCTCGAGGCCGTCGCGGGCTAGCCGGGGTGAGGGTGGCGTCCAGCGCCTGGTGCTGGGCATCGACCCGGGTCTGGCGTCCACCGGATACGCGGTGCTCGCCACCCGCGGGTCGTCGCTGTCGGTGACGGCGATCGGCACCTTCCGCACCAGTCCGCGCACCGACCATGCCGAGCGCCTGCACGATCTCGCGAGCAGCATCGAGGGCCTGACGGGCGACCACGCCATCTCGTCCGCGGCGATCGAGTCGTGGTTCGTGCACCGGGTGAGCCGATCGGCCATGGGCATGGCGGAGGCGCGCGGCGCCATTCTGGCCGCCATCGCCCGTGCCGGAGTTCCGGTGACCGAGTACGCGCCCACCGCGATCAAGTCCGCGGTCACCGGCCACGGCCGCGCCGACAAGCAGCAGGTGCGCCTGATGGTGGAGCGTCTGGCCGGGGCCCGCCCCGGCACCGACCACGCCGCCGACGCGCTGGCGGCGGCGATCTGCCACGCGAGCGCCACGCCGCTGGCCGGGGCCATCCGCGACGCGCGTTAGCGTGACCGCATGATCCGGTCGGTGCGAGGACGCCTTACCGGCCTCGACGCCGACGGCGCCGTCATCGACGTGGGCGGCATCGGCGTGGGGCTGCACGTCTCGCCGACGACGGTGGCGGCACTCCCTGCGGTGGGCGAGGCCGTCGACCTGTCGGCGCATCTCGTGGTCCGCGAGGACGCGCTCGACCTCTACGGCTTCGCGAGCACCGACGAGCGCGCGCTGTTCCTGGCGCTCCTCGGGGTCAGCAAGGTCGGTCCCCGCCTGGCGCTGGCCATCTGCGGGCTCGACTCGCCCGCGGGGTTGCGGGCAGCGCTGATCCGCGGCGACTCCAAGGCGATCCAGGCGGCGCCGGGGGTCGGGAAGCGCACGGCGGAGCGGGTGGTGCTCGAGCTCAGCGACCGCCTGGGCGCGGGCAATGGCGCGGCCGCGCCCGCGACGCCCGCGCCCACGGGGCCGTTCGACGACGCGCGGGCCGGTCTGGAGGGCCTGGGGTTCAGCCCGGAGGAGGCTCAGGAGGCCCTGGCGGGGGCCCCGTCCGACCTCGATTCCGAGGCGCTCGTGCGGCACGCGCTCGAGCGCCTCCACCGGCGATGAACGACGAGCGCATCGCCGAGCCCGAGGTCCAGTCGCCCGGCGAGGAGGACGCGGAGCGCTCTCTGCGCCCGCGGCGGCTGAGCGAGTTCGTCGGGCAGTCGCCCGTGCGCCAGAAGCTCGAGATCTTCCTTCAGGCGGCGTTGCAGCGCGGCGACGCGCTCGATCACGTGCTCTTGGCGGGGCCGCCGGGGCTCGGGAAGACGTCGCTGGCGGGCATCATCGCGGCCGAGCTCGACGTCGGCTTCCACGTCACCAGCGGTCCGGTCATCGAGCGCAAGGGCGACCTGGCCGCGATCCTCACCGCGCTCGAGCCGGGGGACGTGCTGTTCGTCGACGAGATCCACCGCCTCAACCGCGCCATCGAGGAGGTCCTCTATCCGGCGATGGAGGACTACGAGCTGGACGTGCTGCTCGGGCAGGGGCCGTCGGCGCGCACGCTGAGGCTCGATCTGCCGCGTTTTACGCTGGTCGGGGCGACGACGCGGACGGGCCTTCTGACCACTCCGTTGCTGGGACGGTTCGGCGTGCTGCTGCGGCTCGAGTACTACGGCGTCGAGGACCTCGGGGACATCCTCCGCCGGTCGGCCGACCTGCTCGAGGTGGGCCTGGACGACGACGGCGCCGAGGCGCTGGCGCGCCGCTCGCGCGGGACGCCGCGCATCGCCAACCGGCTCCTGCGCCGCGTGCGCGACGTGGCCCAGGTGCGCGGCGCGGAGGTCATCGACGCCGCGGTCGCCGCCGACGCCCTCGCGGTGCTGGAGGTGGACGAGCTCGGGCTCGACGACCTGGACCGCCAGATCCTCCGCACGCTGGCCCGTACCTTCGAGGGCCGTCCGGTCGGACTCGGGAC
>JARFPS010000038.1 GCA_029288175.1 Miltoncostaea sp.
GGGGCGCCCGCTGACCCGCAGATCGACGCCAGGGCTTCTCCGAGCCCCTCGCGCAGGCGGGCCACGGGCAACACGGCCAGGTGGCAGGCGCTCGCCGCGTCGATCGAGCGGCCCTGGCCGGCGATCGCAGCGAGGGCGAGCGTGCCCCGCTCGGCGGCCGCGGCGACGGGGACCGTGATGCCGCAGGTGGCCGCCGGGCCCTCCAGGCCGAGCAGCTCCGGCATGGCCCGGTCGGTCGGCCAGCCGAGCACCTCGATCCCCGCCTCGCGAAGGCGGTCGGCGAGGCCCAGGTCATCCAGCACGGGGTCGTCGGCGATCACGGCACGCTCGACGCTCCACTCGCCGAGCAGACGGGCGGCCTCCTCGCCGGCCGCGGCAGGGTCCACGACGCTGCCCGACGCGCGTCGCCTCGTCAGCGCCGCGATGAGGCGGTCGGGCAGGTCGGTCACGGGCGCGGGGGCCAGCGGGTGGGCAGGTCGCGCTGCTCGGTCCATGCCCGCCCGGGGCCCGGAAGACGACTCAGCCATCCGCGCCGGCCCAGGAGCCGGGCGCCGATCCGCGCGCCGACGCGCGTGGCGGCATAGCCGGCGCGCGTGCTCCAGAGCCGGCTCCACAGCGAGATCGCGAGGCGGTCGCGTCCCCGTCCGGGCGGCTCGGCGACGGCTCGGGCGCGCACCAGCAGGTCGTGCAGCGGGATCTTGACCGGGCACGCGTCGTGGCACGCCCCGCACAGCGACGACATGAACGGCAGCTCGGCGGCCTTCGGCGACGTGGGCCCCTCCAGCAGCGGCGTCAGCACCGCGCCGATGGGGCCTGAGTACGGCGAGCCGTACGCCTGGCCCCCGATGCTCCGCCACATCGGGCACGAGTAGAGGCATGCTCCGCAGCGGATGCAGTCGAGCGCCTCCTCGAACTCGGTGCCTCGCAGCGCGGAGCGCCCGCCGTCCACGACGACCAGATGGAACTCCTCGGGGCCGTCCGCCTCGTCGTCGCGCCGCGGGCCGGTGATCAGGTTGACGTAGCCGGCCGCGTCGTCGCCGATGGCCGCCATCGGCAGCAGCTGGAGGATGTGCGCGGCGTCGGACCAGGACCGGACCACCCGCTCCATGCCCATCACGGCGACGTGGACGCGGGGAAGCGCCGTGACCAGCCGCCCGTTGCCCTCGTTCTCGACCACGCAGACGGTGCCGCTCTCGGCGACCGCCAGGTTGACCCCCGAGATGCCGATGTCGGCCGCCGCGAACACCTCGCGCAGGCGACGGCGCGCGTGGGCGACCAGCGCCTCGCGCTCGCGCGGCACGGGCGCGCCGCTCTCGGTCGCGAACAGATCGGCCACCTGGTCCTTGTTGAGATGCACCGCCGGGGCGATGATGTGGCTCGGATGGTCGCCGGCGAGCTGGATGATCCACTCGCCCAGATCGGTCTCGACCACGCGCAGGCCCGCCTCCTCGAGCGCCTCGTTGAGCTTGATCTCCTCCGTCGCCATCGACTTCGATTTCGCGACGAGCGATGCCCCGCGGTCGTGGGCGAGCCGGGCGACGTAGCGGCAGGCGTCCGCGCCGTCGGCGGCGCGGTGGACGACCCCGCCCGCCTCGACCACCCGCTGCTCCAGCAGATCGAGCAGCTCGGGCAGTTCGCGCACGCTGCGACGGCGGATCTCGCGCCCGCGATCGCGCATCTCGGCGAACGGATGTGCTTCGCCCATACGGGCGCGGCCTGCGGCCCAGCTCGCCGACGACGCCTTGAGGTTGCCCCCCAGCTCGGCGTCGGCCAGAGCGTCGCGGGCCCGCTCGCGGAGGCTGCCGGTGACGTCCTCGTACGACACGGGCCGGCGCTCGCTCACGAGTCGAGCACCTCGGCGAGATGCCTGACGCGCAGCGGGATGCCGCAGCGCCGCGCGCGGCCGGCGATGTGCAGCAGGCAGCTCGCGTCGCAGGCCACGAGCTCGTCGGCGCCGGTGGCTGCGGCGTTGCGGGCTTTGTCCTCGCCGAGCTTTCCCGAGACCTCCGGGTGCGTGACGCTGAACGTCCCGCCGAAACCGCAACAGACGTCGCGGCCCTCCATCTCGACGAGCTCGAGGCCGGCCACCCCGGCGATGGCGCGTCGCGGGCTCTCGCGCTCCCCGAGGATCCTCAGCATGTGGCAGCTGTCGTGGTACGCCACCGACCCCGACGCGGCGCTTGCGGGTGCCAGGTCCTCGCGCGCGAGGTACTGGCTGAACTCGAACACCCGATCCGCGAGGTCGACCGCCCGCGACTCGTCCGGCGTGCCGGCGAACAGCTCCGGATAGGCATGGCGGACCATGGCCGCGCACGACCCCGAGGGCACCACGACCGGCTCGTCGCCCGCGAAGGCGTCGAGCGCCCGCCGCGCCACCGGGCGTGCCTGCTCGGGGAACCCGGAGCTCCACGCCGGTTGCCCGCAGCACGTCTGGCCACGAGGGACGGCGACCTCGACACCGCACCGCTCAAGGACGCGCCGCGACGACGCGGCGATGGACGGGGCCGCGAGATCGGACAGGCATGTCCTCATCAGGAGAACCCGCACCACGACGAGTCTATCGGCAGCGTTGTCGTTCCATTAATCGTTCAGAGCCACGCCTCCGGCGCCGACAGGGGCGTAAGGACGGTTGCTAGTCTCAGAGACCTCCACACGGGCCCGATCCAGTTTCGACGGAGCGGAGCCTTGTCAGCAAGCGAGCCGCGGACCCGGAGGACCGCGTCAAAAACCGGGAAACACGTAGCTGCGGAGTCTTCTCCGAAGCTCGCTCTCGCCGCCTAAACAGCGAGTAGAGAGTCACTGGCCCCCCTTCGGGTCGTGAGGGGGATCACCGGTGTCATCCAGCGGCCCTCGTCCGGTGACAGCGGCACTCGGTCACCGGCCTAAAACGCAGGAGAGCCTGGCGAGGGAGCGGTTGGTCGACGGTGACGCCCCTCGCGAGATCCTCACCGCCGACTGCGCTCGGAGAAACTGACGGGGACACGCTTTCGGACGCCGGGGCAGTGCCGGCCGGGTCCACTTCCACCCACGATCCACGACGCCACCGGCCTTCGGGCCGGTGGCGTCGTCGTTTCGCGCACGACATGCGGCCCGCGAGCCGGGCGGGCCGTTCATGTGGTTCGATCCGCGGCGCCGGTGGGTGGCGTCCCGTCTGGTCGAGCGGGCCCCGGACGCGCGCGACCGGGCAGTGACGCGGGTCTGGCCACCCCGCTCTGACACGGCGGTACCCGTGGAGGTCAACCCCGCGCGTCGTGTGCATGCGATTCTGCGCGTGAGGGCGACGATTCGGCGATTCGGGCGGAGAGTGTGAGCGTCCTATGAAGAAAGATCCCCCACTCGGGTGATGAACGCCGCCGGATTCACAACATCATCGGCGACGTGCTCGCGCGCGGGAGATTCCGTCCACCGGTAGGAGGCCCTGACACCGTGGCGGATGCCCCCAGCGCGCCGCGCTAGCCGGGCCCCCGACCGGCCCGCGCCCGTGAGCGACCTGCCGCAGGATGCGGGGGGTGTGGCCGCCTGGTCGACCCCCACGGCGTCGGAGGCCGTCGCGCTGCGCCGTGTGGCCCGTGCCGCGGCGCGGAGTCGGCGGGAGCTGATCGAGACCGCCACCCAAGCGGCTCGGAGCGTGCTCGGGGCGGTGTCGGCGCGGTGCGTCCGGCTCGACGGGGACGACCCGGTCGTGGTGTTCCGGGAGGCCGACACCGCGGGTCGACGGCTTCCGGACGGGGACCTGCCGATCGACGCCCTGCGGCGTTCCGCCACTCCGCGCGTCGTCGCCACGGAAGCGGGGCTGAGCGTCGCCCTGCCGGTCATGGTCGGGGACCGGCTGTGGGGTGCGCTGGTGGCCGAGATCGCGGGCGGGCGGGGCCGGACCGAGGAGATCGGCGCCGAGGGGGTGGCCGTGGCGGAGGTCCTGTCGGCGGCGCTCGCCGCGCGACCCCGCCGCGAGCTCGGCGATCCTCCGCCGGATTCCGACACGGTCGCAAACGCCGAGGAGTTCCGCATGCGCATGGGGCAGGAGGTGGAGCGGGCGCGGCGCTACGTTCGCGATCTGTCGCTCGTGCTCCTGGAGCTCAACCACCTCAAGAGCGTCAACGCGCTGCGCGGAGCCGACGTCGGCGACCGGTTGCTGGCGGGCTTCTCTCGTCAGCTCGCCCGGACGGCCCGGGCGGGCGAGGTGGTGGGCCGGCTGGGCGGATCGGAGTTCGGATGGCTCATCCCCGAGGCGGGCATCGAGGGGGCGCAGCGCGCCGCGGACCGGCTGGTTCACCGCGTGGACACGCTCGCCGGGTCGCAGCCGGGGGCGGTTTCGGCGGGCGTGGCCGAGCTGAGCGGCGCCGCCGACGCGAACGACCTCTACGACCAGGCGCGCCTGGCGCTCACCTGCTCGCGTCTCGCCTCCGAGGGCTCGTGCACCCCGTACAGCGCCGAGCTCGCCGCCGCGGTGGCGGGTCAGGGCGTGCGCGGAACCATCGAACGGTCGCGCACCCTGGCGGGACTGCGCGCGATGGCCCGCGCCGTCGACGCCAAGGATCCGTTCACGCAGCGCCACAGTGAGCGGGTCGCCTCGCTGGCCGGCCGCATCGCGCAGCGGCTCGGCTGGACCGCGGGCGAGACGCGGCTTCTGCACCAGGCGGCGCTCGTCCACGACGTGGGCAAGATCGGCGTGCCCGATTCCGTCCTGTTCAAGCCCGGACGCCTTGACGAGGTGGAGTACGAGCTCGTCAAGGCGCACTCCGAGCTGGGCGCCGAGATCGTCTCCGGCACGTTGACCGCCCGCCAGGTGGCCTGGGTGCGCGGCCACCACGAGCGGTGGGACGGTCGCGGCTACCCTGACGGGCAGCTCGGCGAGGAGATCCCCGAGGGCGCGCGGATCCTCGCGCTCGCCGACGCCTGGGACGCGATGACGAGTGAGCGCAGCTACCGGCCCCCTCGGACCGGCGCGGCGGCCGTCCGCGAGTGCCACGAGCAAGCCGGGCTCCAGTTCTGGCCGGCCGCCGTCGAGGCGCTGGGCGCGCTGTGGGCGGAGAGGCGGCTCGTGCCGCCCTCCGAGATCGGCCACGGCGCCTAGGGCTCGCCTCCGGCGCGCTTCCGGGCGGCGGGTGGGGGCAGCCGGCTGTTCTCGTCGCGGCGGAAGGTCAGCATCGAGGCGATGCGCTGGCGGAGTGTGGTCGGCGGCCCCTCGTCCAGGTCGTCGTAGTAGCCCGAGCGGACCCGGGGCCACTCGGCGGCCATCTCGGCCCCGTAGAGCACGATGTTGGACACGACCCAGACGAAGAACAGGAACGAAATGACGGCCCCGAGCGAGCCGTACACGATGCTGTAGTTCCCGAAGTTCCCGAAGTAGAAGGCCAGCCCCGCCTTCGCCACCTCGAAGAGCAGGGCGGCGGCGAGCGCGCCGATCCAGATGTCGCGCAGCCGCGTGGTGACGGCCGGCAGCAGCCGGTAGGCCAGCAGGAACAGCCCGAACGACAGCGCGATCGGGAGCAGGGTGGCGACGATGTCGCCCAGCACGGGGTGCAGGGTGAACTCGGCGTCGACCCGGGGCCGGATGATCGTCAGCACGATCGAGGCGAAGAACAGCGCCGACAGGATCAGCACCACCAGCAGGTCGACCAGCTTGCCCAGCACGAAGGGGCGGCGGCGCTCGACGTCCCAGGCGACATCGAGTCCCGCTCTCAGCGCGGTCATCATCGCGCTGGACGACCACACCAACCCCACGAGGCCGACGAGCCCCACCGCGCCCACACCGTCCAGCGCCCGCGAGAGCTGGTTCTCCAGGTCCTGCTTGCCCTCGTCGCTGATGACGATGACCTGGCTGATCTCGCGTACCAGCTCCTCCGTGGCATCGCTGTCCGAGACGAAGAAGCTGGTCACCGCGACGGCGAGGAGCAGCAGCGGGAACAGCGAGAAGAGGACGTAGTAGGACATGGCCGCGGCAAAGCTCGTGCAGCGGTCGTGCCCGAACTCCTTCGCCGACCGCACCACCAGCTCGCCCAGCCGACGGAGCGTCGGTCGCGCGCCGGAGATGAGTCGCTCCAGGCGGTCCACGCGCTGAGACTACCCGGGCCGCCGACGCATCCGTGCGCGGCCGTGGGCATCCGTAGGGTGAGGGCGTGGAGCCGCAGCGGCCAGAGCCGGTGGAGCCCTTCGTCTGGCGCGACGGGGAGCGTGTCATCCATTTCGGACGCGGGGTCTTCGCGCAGGCTCACACCCACGTCGGCTCGGCGCCGTACGCGGTCATCACCACCGAGCGGGCCCGTGGTCTGGCGCCGCTGCTGATGGAGGGCGCGCACACGGCGCACCTGGTCGGCCCCGGCCGGGTCGACGAGCTCGCCGCCGAGCTTCGCCCGCGCATCGCCGCCTCCACGCTCGTGGCCCTCGGGGGCGGCCGGGTCATCGACGTCGCGAAGGCCCTGGCGGCGGCCGACCCTCCGCGTGTCGTCGTGGCGATCCCCACCACCCTCTCGGGCGCGGAGATGACCGCGATCCACCGCCATGCCACCTCCACCCCCGATGGGGCGCCGACCGTGCGCCCGGCGGTGGTCATCAACGACCCGGCCGTGGCGGCATCACAGCCCGAGGCGCCGATGCTCGCCAGCGCCATGAACGCCCTCGGCCACTGCGCCGAGGCGCCCCTGACCGTGCACGCCAACCCGATGGCGATCATGGTGGCCGATCGCGCCGTCGTCCACATCGAGGAAGGCGTGCGTGAGCTCGATCGTGATCATCTCGCCCTGGGGGCGCTGCTCGGGGGGTATGTCATCGGCCTCTCCGGGTACGGCGTGCATCACGTGCTCAGCCAGACCCTGGTGCGCTACAAGGGCATCGAGCACTCGACCGCCAACGCGGCGATGCTCCCGTACACCGCCGAGTGGCTCGCGCGGTTCCATCCCCGGCGCCGCGAGATGCTCGACCGCATCGCCGCCACCGCCCGGACCACCGCGCGGCGGGCCGGCCTGTCCGGTCTCGCGGACCTCCGGGTCGCTCCTTCCTCGCTGCCGGATCTCGCCGCCCGCGCGGCGGCCCGCCCCGAGCTCGACCTCGTTCCGCCGCGGCCGACGCCTCAGCAGATCGAAGAGCTCTACAGAGCGGCCCTCTAGGCGTCAGTCGAGAAGGAAGATCCGCGTGGCGGGGCACGGTGGGGAGGTGTCCGACGGCGGCCGGTTGGCGAAACGCTCGATCCGATTCGCCCGCTCGCGCACGCCGCGGGCGCCGTCGAGCCAGCGGCGGAGTCGGTCCACCGCCTCGGCCGCGCCGACGCGTCGCACCATGGTCGCGGCGTCGGGCGTGTCTCCCGAGTAGGCCCGCGCATGGTTGGCCCAGTCCGCCCCCAGCAGCCGCATCTCGTGGCGAAGGCGGCGTCCTTGGGCGGAGCGCATCGTCAGCCGTCCCAGGCGGGCGTTGAGGGTCCGCGCGCGGGCTCCGGAGCGGGTCAGGAGCGCGTGGACCGTGTCGAGGTCGGGGCGGCGTCCATCGTCGAACAGGGCCGAGGCGCGACGCATCGTCGCGAGCGGTCCCGCGGAGGCGCGCATGATGTCGTGCCGGTCTCGCCGCATCGCGCCGCAG
>JARFPS010000071.1 GCA_029288175.1 Miltoncostaea sp.
CCCCCCCCCCACCCCCCCCACCCCCACGACACGGTGTTCGTCGGCAGCGTCAGTTGTGTATAAGAGACAGGCCCCCGCCCGCAGAGGCCGCGCCCGCGGAGACGCCGGCGGCCGCCGGGACACCGTCCGCCGAGGCGCCTCAGGCCGAGGCGCCGCCCGCCGAGTCCACAGCGACGCCCGACGCCGAGGAGTCCTCATGAGCACTGCCGTTTCCGCCAAGGACGTGAAGGCCCTTCGCGACGCGACGGGCGCGGGGATGATGGACTGCAAGCACGCGCTGCAGGAGTCCGGCGGCGATGTCGAGGAGGCCATGAAGGCGCTCCGGGCGAAGGGGCTCGCCGACGCGCAGAAGCGCGCCGGTCGCGCCGCCAACGAGGGTCTCGTGCACTCCTACATCCACACCGGCGGCCGCGTGGGCGTGCTGGTAGAGGTCAACTGCGAGACCGACTTCGTGGCGCGCACGGACGTTTTCGGCACCTTCGTGCACGACGTGGCGCTTCACGTCGCCGCCATGCGTCCGGAGTTCGTGTCGGCCGACGACATCCCCGAGGCCTATGTCGAGGGCGAGCGGGCCATCTTCATCGAGCAGGCCAAGGACGTGCCCGAGCACGCCCGCGAGAAGGCCGTCGAGGGGAAGCTCCGCAAGCATCTGTCCACGGTGACGCTTCTGGAGCAGGAGTTCGTGCGCGATCAGAACGAGAAGAAGGCGCGCACCATCGAGGACCTGCGCACCGAGATCGCCTCGGAGCTCGGCGAGAACATCACCATCCGCCGATTCGTGCTCTTCGAGCTTGGGAGCTGACGCCCCCGCATCGGGCGGCGCGGACGGGGGGGCGGCCCCCGCCTACTCGCGCGTGGTGCTGAAGCTCAGCGGCGAGGCGTTGATGGGCGAGGAGCCGTACGGCATCGACCCCGAGCGCATCACCGCCATCGCCCGGCAGGTGCAGGACGCCACCGGGCGCGGCGTCGAGGTGGCCATCGTGGTCGGCGCCGGGAACATCTTCCGCGGGCTGGCGGGGACGGCACAGGGGATGGACCGCGCCACCGCCGACTACATGGGGATGATCGCCACGGTGCTCAACGCCCTCGCCATCCAGGACGCCCTGGAGCAGCTGGGGCTGGTGACCCGGGTGCAATCCGCGATCGAGATGCAGGAGGTCGCCGAGCCCTACATCCGCCGACGGGCGATGCGTCATCTCGAGAGGGGGCGCGTGGTCATCTTCGCGGCCGGCACGGGCAACCCGTTCTTCACCACCGACACGACGGCGGCGCTCCGCGCTCTGGAGATCGGCGCCGAGTGCATCCTGATGGCCAAGAACAAGGTGGAGGGGGTGCTCGACGCCGATCCGCGCGAGGTCCCCGACGCGCAGCTCATTCCCGAGATCAGCCACATGGAGGCGCTGGAGCGGGGGCTGAAGGTCATGGACGCGACGGCGCTGACCCTCTGCATGGACAACGACCTGCCCATCCTGGTCTTCAACATGGCCGAAGAGCGCAACATCGGCCGTATCCTTGAGGGCGAGCGTGTGGGCACCCGAGTAGTCACCGAGCCCCAGGAGGCCGGATGAGCGACATCAACGAGGTCCGGCGCCGTATGGAGGGCGCCGTCAAGAACCTGGCGGGGGAGTTCGCCGCCGTGCGGACGGGCCGCGCATCGACGGGGCTCCTCGACCGCGTGGTCGTCGACGCCTACGGCACCGAGACGCCGCTCAACCAGCTGGCCACGATCTCCGCGCCCGAGGCGCGGCTGATCACCGTGTCGCCCTACGATCCGTCCATCTTCGGGAACGTCGAGCGGGCGCTGCTCGAATCCGACCTCGGGCTGACGCCCACCAGCGACGGCGAGATCCTGCGGCTGGCCATCCCCGAGCTGACCGAGGAGCGCCGCAAGGAGCTGGTCCGCGTGGTGCACAAGATGGCCGAGGAGGCGCGCGTCGCCGTGCGCAACGTCCGGCGCGATGCCAACAACGAGGCGAAGCGCGCGGAGAAGGACGGAGAGATCTCCAAGAACGACCTCGCTCGCATTCAGAACAACGTGCAGGAGCTGACCGACGAGCAGGTGGCGGCCATCGACGATCTGATGGCGCGCAAAGAAGCCGAGATCATGGAAGTCTGAGGCCGGGATGACGCTCCGCTCGCGGTGGCGCGCGGCGCGCTCGGCGCTGGGTCTCGGCCGCGAGGACGAGGTCGCCCTCCCCGAGCTGCCGGAGATCGTCGGCTCGGTCGCCATCATCATGGACGGCAACGCCCGCTGGGCCCGCGAGCGGCGCCTGCCCGTGGCCGCCGGGCACCGCGCGGGGGCCCAGGCGCTCAAGGAGATCGTCCGGCACGCGCCCGACGTGGGCATCCGCGATCTGACGGTGTTCTCGTTCTCGACCGAGAACTGGTCCCGGCCCGAGAGCGAGGTGGAGGGTCTCATGACGCTCTTCACCGAGCTCATCGAGCGCGAGCTCCCCGAGCTTCAGGACGAGCGGGTGCAGCTGCGGTTCATCGGGCGCCTCGAGCGGCTGCCCGAGGCGCTGCGCGAGCGCATCGACCGGGCCGAGGCCGAGACCGCCGCCAACCGCAGGCTCCGCCTGTTCGTCGCGATGAACTACGGAGGGCGCCAGGAGATCGTGGACGCCGCCCGACGGTTCGGCGCCGAGTGCGGGCCCGAGGCGGGGGAGGCCGAGTTCGCGCGCTACCTCTACGGGCCCGATCTGCGCGATCCCGAGTTGGTCATCCGCACGGCGGGCGAGCAGCGCCTCTCCAACTTCCTCCTCTGGCAGAGCTCCTACGCCGAGCTGGTCTTCTCGGACGCGCTCTGGCCCGACTTCACGCCCGATGACCTCGACGCAGCCCTTGACGTCTACGCCCGACGACAGCGCCGGTTCGGAGGTCGCTGAGGCCCCCCGGCGGCGACTGCCGCCGGGTCTTGGCGTCCGGATCGCCGTTGCCGTGCCGGGCATCGCGGTGGCGGTGGGTGCCGTCATCGTCGGCGGCCCCCTGTTCGCGCTCGGCGTGGGGGTCGTGGCGGTGCTCGCCCTGTACGAGCTGTACAACCTGCTCGCCGCCTACCGGCCGCTCCGGTGGGCCGGCTACGCCGGAGGCGTGGCGATCGTGGCCTTCGCCTGGGCGTTCGATCGCAACGAGCACGGGCTGCTCGTGGGTCTGGCGGTGGGCCTCGGCCTGATCGCGGTGGCGGGGTTCATCGTGCCGCGGCGCACCGAGGTGACGGTGCGGATGGCCATGACACTGGTCGGTCTGACATATGTCGCGGTGCCGTTCGGGGCGCTGGTGCTGGCGCGGGAGCTGCCCCATGGCGGCGGCGTCGTGGCGTGCATCCTTGTCGGCACCTGGGTGTTCGACACGGCGGCGTACCTCGGCGGTCGGCTCTGGGGCTACCGGCCCATCGCCCCGCGCACCTCGCCCAACAAGACGGTCGAGGGGACGCTGGCGGGCGCCGTGGGGGGTACGCTGGCCGTCTGGGTCGCCGGGCTCTACATGGACTGGATCGCCGGTTGGCAGTCGCTGGTGCTCGGCGCCGCCATCTGCGCGGCCGCGTACATGGGCGACCTGTTCGAGTCGATGATCAAGCGCGACGTCGGCGCCAAGGACAGCGGCCGGCTGCTGCTGGCGCACGGAGGCGTTCTGGACCGGTTCGACGCGCTGCTGTTCACGTCGGTCACCGGCTACCTGGTCGTGGTCGCGCTTGTGTTCTAGCGCCCGTGCCGGGGCGCTGACAATCGAGGGGATGGCATGAACGAGGCACTGCTGACGTTGCTCACCCAGACGCCCGGCCCGCCCGGGCACGAGGATCGGATCCGTGAGGTCGTCCGGCGCGAGCTGGCGTCCGATGTGGACGAGGTGCAGGTCGACCCGCTCGGCAACGTGGTGGCCCGCCGCCACGGCTCGGGTCCGCGGATCATGCTGGCCGCCCACATGGACGAGATCGGCTTCATGGTCAATGCCATCGACGACGACGGCTTCCTGAGGCTGTTGCCGTTGGGCGGCTTCGATCCGAAGACGCTGAGCGCGCAGCGCGTGGTGGTGCACGGCCGCGAGGACCTGCTGGGCGTCCTCGGCAGCAAGCCAGTGCACATCATGACCGAGAAGGAGCGCAACACCGCTCCGAAGCTGACCGACTTCTTCGTCGACACCGGACTACCGGCCGCGCGCGTCAAGGAGCTTGTCCGTCCGGGCGACGTGGTCACCCGCGAGCGCGACCTGTCGCCGCTGGGCGAGCTGGTGACCGGAAAGAGCCTCGACAACCGCGCCGGTCTGTACGTGATGATCGAGGCCGTCCGGGCGATCGGTGAGCACGAGGCGGAGATCGTCGCCGTCGCCACCGTTCAGGAGGAGGTGGGCCTGCGCGGCGCGCGGGTCGCGGCCGCCCGCGTCGAGCCCGACATCGGGCTGGCCATCGACATCACGCTGGCGAACGACCTGCCGGACGCCAAGCCCCACGAGCGCGTGACCGGTCTCGGCGAGGGGGCTGCCATCAAGGTCTACGACAGCAGCGCCATCGTGCCCAAGCGCATCGTGGACCACCTGGTCGACGTGGCCGAGGGGCGCGGAATACCCCACCAGCTGGAGGTCATGACCCGCGGCGGCACCGACACGCGCGAGCTCCAGCTCTCGGGACTCGGGGCGTTGGCCGGCGCCGTCTCGATCCCCACGCGCTACGTGCATCAGGTGGTCGAGACACTGCACCCCGACGACCTCGACGCCTCCGTCCGGCTGGTCGCCGGCTTCTGCGAGACGGCCCACGCGCTGGTCGACGGCGACGGCGGCCCTCCGCCTCCGCGCGGCGACGATCCGCCGCCCGACATCGGCACCCGGGAGCCCGCGCTCGACTGACCGCCCGGTGTTGCAGGAGGGGCCCGGAGGGGCCTGCTTTGATTATCCTGTAACTCCAGTAGAAAAAGGGGGAATAGAGAATGGGCCTGCGCCTGAACGACACCGTGCCCGACTTCACGGCCGAGACGACCGAGGGGCCGATCGGCTTCCACGACTGGATCGGCGACGGGTACGCCATCCTCTTCAGCCACCCCAAGGACTTCACGCCGGTCTGTACGACCGAGCTCGGGGCCATGGCCGGCATGCAGGATGAGTTCGCGGCGCGGGACTGCAAGATCCTCGGGATCTCGGTCGACCCGGTCGACAGCCACCACAAGTGGAAGGCGGACATCGAGACCCTGTCCGGGCACGCGGTCGACTACCCGCTCATCGGCGACCCCACGCTCGAGATCGCGAAGCTGTTCGACATGCTCCCGGGCGAGGCCGGCGACTCGTCCGACGGTCGCACCCCGGCCGACAACCAGACGGTTCGCTCGGTGTTCCTGGTGGGGCCGGACAAGCGGATCAAGCTCACGCTGACCTACCCGATGACCACGGGCCGGAACTTCGACGAACTGCTCCGCGCCCTCGACTCCGTGCGGCTCACGGCGCAGCACAAGGTGGCCACGCCGGCCAACTGGAGGCAGGGCGAGGACGTCATCATCACGTCCGCCGTCACCAACGACGAGGCCGAGGAGCGCTTCGGCGGCTTCGAGGTCGTGCTGCCCTACATCCGCAAGACGCCCCAGCCCGCCTAGGACGCCGACGGCGGCCCGTCGTCGTCAGGCGACGGGCCGCCCTCAGGACGGGGGCGCAGGAAGGGTCAGAGCCACCGCGGACGAGCAATCGTCGCGGACGATCTCCACGGATCCGTCGTGCGCGGCGGCGATGGCGGCGACGATGGCCAGGCCGAGGCCCGCGCCACCTCCGGCGCGCCCCGGGTCGGCGCGGCTGAAGCGCTCGAAGGCGCGTGGAGCGAACTCCGGGTCGATGCCGGGGCCCTCGTCGGCCACGGAGATCACGACCTTCCCGCCCCGCGCGTCCGCGCTCACCGTGACCTCCCCCCGGCCGTGGCGCATCGCGTTGTCGACCAGGTTGCCGACGGCCTGACGGAACCGCAAAGGGTCGGCCCAGACCCGCAGGCCCGAGTCGACCTCGACGGTGATGGCCCGTCCTGCGCGTCGGAACGGCGCCACGATCCGGTCGATCTCGCCGCTTGCGCCGAGGCTCTCCGGCGTGACGGGCACGCCGTCGCGCTCGGCCCGGCTGAGCACCAACAGGTCCTCGGCAAGGCGCGCCAGGCGGTCGGTCTCCTCACCGGCCGAGACGAGGGCGTCGCGGAGCTCGCTCTGCCCGCGGTCGCCGGTCAGCGCCAGCTCGATCTCGGTCTTGAGGATGGCGAGCGGCGTGCGCAGCTCATGGCTCGCATCGGCGACGAAGGCCCGCTCGCGCTCCATCGCCCCGTCCACCCGGTCGAGCATCGCGTTGAGCGTCGCGCCGAGGTGCCGGACCTCGTCTCGGGCGGGTGCAAGCGGCAGACGGGCGCCGTCCGGTGAGCCCGAGATGCGCTCGGCTCGCGTGCTCATGGCGGCCACCGGCCGCAGGGCCGCTCCGGTCAGGGCGTAGCCCAGCGCGGCGACCAGTATCAGGGCGATGGGACCGCCGATGACCAGGATCTCCGCGAGTCGCGCGAGCGTGTCGTCGCGCCCCTCGAGCGACGTCCCGACGACGAGGACGGTGTCGTCGTCGCGCGCAACGGCCAGCAGGCGCGCCCGGTCGTCGATCGGATCGTCCGAGCCGTCGATCGTCAGGAACGTCGGCCCCGTCACCGCGATCAACTCCGCCTGATTCAGGAGCGGTCCCGTCACCTCGGTCGACGACGTTCCGAGGACCCGACCGGAACGGTCGAGGAGCTGCGAGAAGCTCTCGTCGGCCTCCGACAGGCGGCCCGGCCCGGCGTCGGCCAGCCCGCCCGGGCCGGCGGCGTCGACCAGCGCGCCGGCCTCGTCGGCGCGCGCCCTCAGCGATTGCTCCACGCCGTCGTCGAGCGACTCGGCCAGTGTGACTCGCAGCACCACGGCGAGCACCGCGATCAGGAGCGCGGCGGCCACGGTGAAGCCGAGCGTGAGCCGCCAGCGGATCGGGATGCGTTCGATCACGCCTCGGCGCGGAGTCGGTAGCCGACGCCGCGCACGGTCTCCAGGTCCTCGCGCCCGAACGGGCGGTCGATCTTGTTCCGGAGGTACCCGACGTAGACCGCGACGACGTTGGAGCGGTTGTCGTAGTCCATGTCCCAGCCGGCCTCGAGC
>JARFPS010000087.1 GCA_029288175.1 Miltoncostaea sp.
GAACTGCGGTCGGCCCGTCGTGGCGACGGCCGTCGACGGGACCCCCGAGATCGTCCGCGACGGCGAGACCGGCTTCCTGGTGCCGCCCACACGCCCCGACGAGCTCGCGGCCGCGCTGGCGCGGGTGCTCGACGACCCCGAGCTCGCGGAGCACATGGGCCGGAGGGCCCACGAGATCGGAGTCGAGGTCTACACCTGGGACGCCAACGCGGCGCGCACGGCCGAGCTCTACGAGACGATCGCCGCGTGAGCTCGGCGATCGTCTTGCAGGCCTCCGGGCCGAACGCCCTGGGGATCGTGCGCAGCCTCGGACGCGAGGGCGTGACCATCACGGCGGTCGACCGCGACGCGGGCGCGCTCGGCCTGCGGTCGCGCTACGCACGGGCAGCCCTGACGGCAGACCCCCTCTCCGAGCCCGACCGGTTCGTCGAGGACCTCCTCGAGATCGGCCGCGGGCTGCCCGATCCGCCGGTGCTCTTCGCGACCCACGACGAGGCGTTGACGGCCCTCGGCGCGCGCGAGGCCGAGGTCGACGCGGTCTTCCGGCGTCCATGGAGCCCGTGGAGCACCATGAGCCGTGTGCTGGACAAGTCGCATCAGCACGCGGTCGCCCGCGCCATCGGGTTCCCCACCCCGGCCACCGTGGAGCCGTCCGACGAGGGCGACGTGGTCGCCGCGGCGGGTGAGCTGCGCTTCCCGGTGATCCTGAAGCCGCGCGACGCGCCCGAGTTCCGCCGCCGCTTCAAAGCCCAGGTGCTCCGTGCGGCCGACCCCGAGGAGCTCCTTCGACGCTACGAGGACGCCGCGCCCTACGACCCGCAGATCTGCGAGGTCATCCCCGGTGACGACTCGTGCCTGTGGACGCTCGGCAGCTACCGGGACGCGGAGGGCCGGCCGCTGGCGTCCTTCACCGGTCGCAAGCTGCGTCAGTGGCCGACCGAGTTCGGGACCGCGCGCGCGGCCGAGGCGTTCTGGGACGCCGACCTGGCGCGCCGTGGCCACGAACTGCTGGACGCGCTCGGGTTCCACGGCATCTCGCAGGTCGAGGTGAAGCGTGACCCGCGCGACGGGCGGGATGTGCTCATCGAGGTGAACCCACGGTCGTGGCTGTGGATCGGGCTGGCCACCTCCGTCGGTGTCAACCTGCCGTACGTGTGCTACCGCGACGCCCTCGGCATGCCCGCGGCCCTTCCCCAGGGCCACCGGAGCGGCCGGCGCTGGACCCTGGCCACCAAGCACCTGGTGGGCTCTGCGCGCGAGATCCGTGCCGGCAGGTGGTCGACGAGGGCGTTCGGCGCCAGCATCCGCCCCCCGATCGAGGACGGGGTCATCGACCCGCGCGACCCGCGGCCCGCGCTCGCCTACCTCAAGCTGCTTCGGCGCCGTGGCTGAGCCGCTCCGCATCGCCGTCCGCGACGTCCGGGCCGCCTTCGCGCCACGCGCGCGCTGGGTGCTCGGTGAGTTCGCCGCGGCGCTCGGGCGGCGCTCCGTGTTCGTGGGCGACGCCGACGCCGATCTGACCTACGCCCCGACCGCGCCGCGGGAGGGTGTCTGGATCCCGGCCCAGCGGGAGGCTCAGGCGTTCTTCGAGGAGCGGCGCCTCGCGCCGGCGCGCGCCGTGTCGCGGAGTCGGGGGCTCACGCTGCTGTTTCCGCCGGCGGCGCCCGAGGCGGCGATCCCCGGCGACATCGTGGCGGGGGCGTTCTACCTGATGGCCCGCTGGGACGAGCACGTCGTCGAGGAACGGGACCGCTGGGGCCGTCTGCCCCTGTCCGCCAGCGCCTTCCGTCACATCGAGGGCCTGTCGCTCGAGGAGCCCCCGGTCGAGGGCTACCTGGCGGCGTTGCGGGCGGGCCTCGGCATCGCTCCACCCACGGCCTGGTCGGTGCCGGTGACCCACGACATCGACCGGGTGCGCCGTCGGACCCCCAAGGCGCTCGCCGGAATCGCCCGGCGGCGCGGGCCGGCGGGGGTCGCGCGCGCCCTCATCGGCCCCGATCCGTGGCGGAACCTCACCGATCTGCTCGGCGCGAGCGCCACGCGCGGCATCGCCTCGACCGTCTTCCTGATCGGGCGCAACGCGCACCCGCTCGACGGGACGCCCCGGCGCGCCTACGACCGGGAGCGCCCGGCCATGGCCCGCGCCATCCGCGCGTCGGGCGGCGAGGTGGGGCTGCATGCGGCCTTCGCCTCCTCCGAAAGCGGCCAGGCGCTGCGCGAGGAGCTGGCGGCGCTGCGCCAGGAGGTCGGGGCCGTCGAGGGCGTGCGTTTCCATTACCTGCGCTTCCGCTACCACGAGACCGTCCGGTGGCTCGAGGATGCCGGGGTCACCTACGACGCGAGCCTGGGCTTCAGCGAGGCTCCGGGCTTCGCGGCGGGCATCGCCCGGCCCTTCCGCCCCTATCTGATCGGCGAGGAGCGCCCGGCCGATCTGACGCTCGTCCCGCTCGCCGTCATGGACACGACGCTCCACTCCCATCTCTCGCTGACGGCATCGGGGGGGGTGGAGCGAGCGCTCGGCGTGCTCGACGTGGTCCGCCGCCACGGCGGCCGCGCCGCCCTGCTGTGGCACAACACCTCGCTCGCCGACGACCGGGCGCCGGGGTACGGGGACGCGTTGCGGACGGTCCTGGCCGAGCTGGGGGCGCGGGGTGCCGAGCTGGGGCCCATCCTTCCCCCGGAGGCACCGGACGGCGGCGCCCTGGACCTGTCTCTTATACAC
>JARFPS010000148.1 GCA_029288175.1 Miltoncostaea sp.
GGCCGGAGGGGTCGGGCACACCGACCGCGATCGCCACGCCCAGGGCCGCCAGCGCCGACGCGCGCGCCACCAGGAACGCAGCGTGACGCTCGCGCGATCGGCCGAAGCACGCACAGCGGACGCGGCTGGATCCGCGGGCCCACTCGACCGCCATGACGGCCGCGACCAGCACCCCGAGCGCGGCGACGGCCGCCCCGACGGGCCCCGGCGCCACCCCCGAGAACAGCAGCAGGGCGAGCGCCGCCTCAACCGTCGCGAGCACGACGGCGGCGGGGCGCCCCAGCCGGCGCGGCACACCGTGGCCCGCAAGGGCCTCGGCGGCGTCACCGAGCCGGACGAGCTTGGCGGCGGCCGCCCAGAGAAGGACGACGCCGGCGATGGCGCTCAGCGCAATGACCACGGGCGGCGAGGCTAACAGCGCTCGCCACGGAGGCCGTCACGACCCGTCACGCGGCACCGGATCGCACCGCCGAGGGCGGCTAGCCCGGAGCGGGCGCCCGGTCCTCGGCCTCGGGCCGCACCGGATCGAGCTCGATCAGCGCGGCGACGACGTCCTCGCTGAACTGCGTGCCCGCGTTGCGCCGGCACTCGTCGATCACCTCCTGGGAGGTGCGGCTCGGCCCGTACCCGCGCACGTAGGTCATCACGTCCCAGGCGTCGGCCACCCCCAGGATGAGCGCGCCCTCGGGGATCTCGTCGCCGCGGAGCCCGTCGGGGTACCCGCGACCGTCCACACGCTCGTGGTGGTGGCGGATCCAGCTGCACTGCTCCTCGGTGAGCGCGTCCGCGGCGATCTGCGCCCCGATGTGCGGGTGCCGCTTCATGACGTCGTACTCGTCGGGGGTCAGCTCACCCGGCTTGGTGATGATGCTGTCGGGCACGCCGATCTTCCCCACGTCGTGCAGCAGGCCCGCGTCGCGGATCTCCTCGGCGCGCGGCAGGCTCCACCCCAGCTGCACCGCCAGGCGCGACGCGAGATCGGCCACCCGCTCGCTGTGCACCTGGGTGCCGGCGTCCTTGGCGTCGACGGCCCTGGCAAGCGATCGCAGCGCGACCAGGGCGCGCGTGCGCTCGAGCGCCTCGGCCCGCTCCTCCACCGAGAGGATCTCGATCTTCTCGGGCGAGTAGAGACATGCCTGGTCGCGGCCCCGAGCCTTGGCCCAGTAGAGGGCGCCGTCGGCGAGACGGAACAGGCTGTCGGCATCGGTCGCCCGGGCCAGGTCGCAGATGCCGCCCGAGATCGTGAGGTGCTTCTCGCCGATGGGGCTGCCGGCCACGAGCCGGCGGGCACGCTCGACGGCATCGAGCGCCGCCGCCCCGTCGGTCTCGGGGAGGATCCAGCCGAACTCCTCGCCACCGATGCGCGCGACAAGGTCCTCACTGCGCGCCACAGCGCGCAGCCGGCGGCTCACCTCGGTCAGCGCGCGGTCTCCCGCCTGATGGCCGTAGAGGTCGTTGTAGGCCTTGAAGTGATCGATGTCGAGCACCGCCAGCGCCAGGCTGCGGCCGTGCCGGGCCGCCCGGGCGACCTCCTCGCGCATGCGCTCGTGGAACACGCGATGGTTGGCCAGGGAGGTGAGCGGGTCGGTGGTCGCCTGCGCGGCGAGGCTGGCGCGGGCGTCGGCCGCGCTCACCGCCAGGGCCACCATCTCGGCG
Source organism: Miltoncostaea sp. (assembly GCA_029288175.1). Classification (GTDB taxonomy): domain Bacteria; phylum Actinomycetota; class Thermoleophilia; order Miltoncostaeales; family Miltoncostaeaceae; genus JARFPS01. Next base: position 1,657 of record JARFPS010000148.1, read on the forward strand.
AACCGGTCCAGCCGCATGATGGAGCCGGGCGGCAGCGGGTCCCTCCCCCGGCGGGCGGCCAACACCGCCCCCCAGAGCTCGCCGCCGAGCCGCACGGGGGCGGCCGCCCCGGTCGCGACCTCGACGCCCAGGTAGGACCCGAGGGCGGCGAAGTCCTCGACCCGGGCCGCCCGCCCGCTCGCGTGCACCCTGGCCAGGGCGGTGTCGCCGCTCAGCGGGAAGGTCGCCGCCCGGTCCCCGGCGATCCCGTGGACGCCCACGGGGACCGCGCCGGCCTCCCCGAAGCGGAACACCACCCCGACGTCGACGCCCAGCAGATCCGCAACCTCGCGGGCCACCAGCTCGAAGGCCACGTCCGGCTCCACGTCGGAGGCGACCGTCATCGCCACGCGCCGCAACGCGGCCTGCTCCGCGGCCTTGGCCTGGGAGCGTCGCGCGAGGTCGGCCGTCGCCTGGGCCTCGGCGACGCGCTCGGTGGCGTCGCGGGACACGCAGGCCAGCGCGATGAGCTCGCCCGCCTCGTAGACGCCGCGCACGCTGGTCTCGATGGTCACCACGTTGCCGTCCGGACCCTCCGCCTCGTAGACGACCGTCTCGTCGTACTCGGAGCCCGCGGCCGCGTCGCCCACGACCTCGAAGAGGGCATCCCGTCCCGTGGCCGTGGCCACGTCGCCCAGCGAGCGACCCAGCAGCTCGCCGGGCGAAACGCCCCACAGCCCGCGGGCCGCCTCGCTGACGAACTGGAAGCGCCCGTCGGCGTCGTGCAGCGAGATGGCGTCGCGCGCGTGGGACGAGACGAACTCGAGCTCCTCGGTCAGCACCCGAAGCTCGGCGCTGGCGGCGTGCTCGGCGCTGAGGTCGCGCACGGTGGCGACCATGCCCCGCGAAGGGTCCTCGCGCGCGATCGGAGTGACCGTGAGGCCCACGGGGAAGAGCAAGCCGTCGGCCCTCCGGAACTCGACCTCGTGCCCGGAACCCGGCGCGCCGCTCGCAGCATCGATCAGCAGGCGCTCCCAGGGGGCGTCGGACCCTGGCCACCACGGGTAGGGCGGCCGCATGCCGGCCACCTCCTCGCGCGGGTGGCCGACCATGCCGAGGAAGCTGTCGTTGACCATCTCGACGCAGCCCCGCCCATCGACCACCAGCAGACCGTCGCGGAGCGCGGCGGCCATGGCATCGCTGAGGCGGCTCTCGGGGGTGGGCGCCGGATCGACCACGACCACCAACCCCTCGCCATGGGGCTTGATGCGGACGATCGACCAGCGACCGGTCGGACCCCAGGCGCCGGACACCACGCGGCCCGCGCCCGACGACAAGGCGTCGGTCAGCGACCGTGCCACCGCGCCGTCCGGCTCCGCGGGCGCCTCGACGATCGAGCGCCCGGCGACGTCGTCGGGCTCCATGCCCAGCGCCTCGGCGCCCACCCGGTTGGCGGTCACAAGCCGCAGACGCTCGTCCACGACGTAGATGCCGCAGTCGATCAGGTCGAGGAGCCGGTGCTCCGTGTCGTTCGTGGGCATGGGCCGCCGGGGGTCGAGGCCGTCTCTGACCCTACCGCGTGTCCGCCCACGCAACCACGCAAATCACCAGAAACGACAGGGAAAGGGCGAGGCGCCACCCTGTAGGTGCGGCAGCCGCCGGAGACGCCGGGCACACACGCGGGCGGCCTAGCCTTCGGCCCCCTCGTGTCGCCGCGGCCGCGCCACCGCCCGCGCCGGCGCGCCGTCGGCGCCGTAGAGCAGGAGAGGGAGCACGACGAGGTCGTACCCGCCCGGATCGAGCGAGGAAAGGTCCAGGCCCTCCACGACGACCACGCCCTCCCCGAGCAGCAGGAGGTGCGTCCTCTCGGGCTCGTCGACGGGAGCCACGGACATCTGATCGACGCCCACCAGCCGGATGCGGTGATCGATCAGCCAGCGCGCGCCACCGGGCGAGATGCCCGGCGCCGTCTCCGTGTACGGCCCCTCGGCCCAAAGGTCGCCGTCGTGCGTGCGCACCAGAAGGCGCCGGGTGCCGCGCGGTATGTCGAGCCCGGCCAGCTCGCGGGGACCGAGGTCGCCGGAGACACCCCGGGCATCGGCCAGGTGGGCCGGGCCGATCAGGGCGTCCAACGGCAGCGCCTCGACCCCGTCGCCGCCCGGCATGAAGTGGTTCGGCGCATCGACGTGCGTCCCGGCGTGGGCCGTCATCGACAACCGGGTGACGTTGGCGAGATCACCACGATCCAGGCGCCCCGTCCGCTCCACCTCGACGGCCTCGTCGCCCGGCCACACCGGCATCCCGGACACGATGGGGCGGCTCAACTCCCGCCAGTCCACGACCTCAGCCTCCTTGCGCCGCGCCGCCGGGGCGGCGGCCCCAGATGATGTTGCCGCCCCCGAGGCTCATGCGCCGGAGCGTGACCCCCTCGAGCCCGCCGGCCGCGTAGAGCTCGAGCAGCCGGGGAACGGGGTGACGGTCGTAGAACTCCGGGATGCTGCGCGCGAGGAACCGCCCCGCCCGGCGCCATCCGGGACCGGCGAGGGAGCCCGCGGCCGGGAGACCCACGGCGACGTAGACCCGCCAGGCCGCTCGGGCGGGCGCCCAAGGCGGCACGCCGAACTCCAGGCTCGCCAGAGGCGCGCCGGGCTTGAGCACCCGGACCAGCTCGCTGATCGTGGCGAGCGGATCCTGCACGTAGCGCAGCAGGTAGGAGACGGTGAGCCCGTCGAAGGTCCGATCGGGGAAGGGGAGGCGTCGGGCGTCGCCCTCGACGAGATCGATGCGGTCGCCGAGTCCGCGCTCGTCGAGGCGGCGACGTGCCCGGTCGAGCATGTCGGGGCTCGCGTCGATCCCCGTGACACGGCATCCCCTGAGCTCCACCAGGCGGGCGGCGATCGCCGCGGTGCCGGTGGCGACGTCGAGCACGTGCGCGTCGGGACCGACCGGCATCTGGGCGACGAGCGCCGTCTTCCAGCGAGGGTCCTGTCCGAAGCTGAGCCACGAGGCGTGGCGCTCGTAGTCGTCGGCGAGCCCCGCGAACAGGCGCCTCGTGTCGTCACGCGACGGAGGCAGCGCCGCGTCGGTCGTCACGTCGGCCGCACCTCTCAGTAGAGGGCCTGCGCGAGCCGCCGGCGATAGCGGGATGTCAGCGGGTGATGCTCACCGAGCTCGCTGAACACGCCCAGCATCGCCACGCGCAGGTCGTCGCGGAGCTCCTTCTGGCCGGGCGAGACCCTGACGGCGTCGAGCAGGTGGCCGAGCGCCGCCTCCACCTGCCCGCGGTCGAGGGCCGCCAGCCCCGCCGCCACATCCGGCGCGTCCACGAGGCGGAGCCGGGCCAGGGCCAGAATGCCCGCGGCCTCGGTCTCGTGCTCCACCGGCGTCAGGAGCTCCGGGATCTCGTCGTGCCGACCGTCCCGATCCAGCAGGCGGGCGAGCTCGACCCGCGCGGCCACGTGGCCTGCATCCAGGGCGATCGCCTGCCGCAGCGATTCCTCGTCACCCTCGGCCACCAGCCGGTCGGACTCGGAGGGAACGAGGCGATCGAGGAACGAGTCGATGGCGGGCGGGGGCTGCACGCCGACGAACTCGGCCGCGACCTCGCCGCCCACGAACCCCTTGACCGCGGGGATGCTCATGACCCGATAGGTCTGTGCCAGCCCGGGGTTGGCGTCGATGTCGACCTTCGCGAGGACCACCGCGCCGTCGAGGCGCTCGACGGCCGCCTCGATGATGGGGGCCAGCTGACGGCACGGTCCGCACCACGCCGCCCAGAAGTCGACGACCACGGGGGTCACCCGCGAGCGCTCGATGACCTCCAGCTCGAAAGTCGCCTCTGTGACGTCCACGTTCCGCCCCTTCTTCGCTTCCCGTTCACGGTAGCGAAGCCAGGGGGGGTCAGGCCGCGTGCTGGACGCCCGCACCGGGCGGGCGGCACCGGGGGCAGGGCTCCCAGTGCATCCCCAGGTAGCCCCAGGGCGCGCAGATGGTGTCGCGGATGCCCTCCTGGCCGCGCCGCGGCGCGTCCGGGCAGGACTCCCGATGGTAGTGGCCCCAGCCACCTTCGCTCAGATGACCGACGACCCCGCGATCCGCGAGCGTGTCGCGATGCTCGACTGCGTTCATATGTCCCGTCTCTTTACGCTTCTCCGTCGCACGCCGGCCGTCGTTGCCACCGTGCCGTCCGAAAAACCTTGGTGTGCGGTTGCTCCGCCCTGTCGACGTTAGCGCGTTTTGCTTGAGCATCCGGGTACGCTGCTCATTCGTGAGCGAAGAAGTGATCTTCACGATGCACCGGCTCGACAAGGTGGTGCCACCCGATCGAGTCGTTCTGAAGAACATCTCGTTGTCCTTCCTTCCGGGCGCCAAGATCGGGGTCCTGGGCGCCAACGGGGCGGGCAAGAGCACCCTGCTCCGCATCATGGCCGGCCTCGACGACGCCCATACGGGGCACGCGGCGCTCGCACCCGGGGCGACCGTCGGGCTGCTGCCCCAGGAGCCCGAGCTCGACCCGGACAAGGACGTGCGCGGCAACGTGGAAGAGGGCATCGCCGATCAGCTCGCACTGGTGGAGAGCTTCGAGCGACTGTCCGCGAAGCTGGGCGAGGAGCTCGATGCCGACGAGATGGAGGCCGTGCTGGCCGAGATGCAGTCGGCTCAGGAGGAGATCGACCGCCGCAACGCGTGGGACCTCGACCGCACGCTGCGGGTGGCCATGGAGGCGCTGCGGGTGCCGCCCGAGGACGCCGACGTGACGACGCTGTCCGGCGGCGAGCGCCGGCGGGTCGCGCTGTGCCGCCTGCTCCTCGCCCAACCCGACCTGCTGCTGCTCGACGAGCCGACGAACCACCTGGACGCCGAATCGGTGCTGTGGCTCGAGCGCCATCTCGAGGAGTACGGGGGCACCGTCGTGGCCGTCACCCACGACCGCTACTTCCTCGACAACGTGGCGGAGTGGATCCTGGAGCTCGACCGCGGCTCCGGCATCCCCTGGAAGGGCAACTACTCCTCGTGGCTCGACCAGAAGCGGCGGCGCCTCGAAGAGGAGGAGAAGAAGGAATCCGCCCGCCAGAAGGCCCTCGCCCGCGAGCTCGAGTGGGTGCAGAGCTCGCCACGAGCGCGCCAGAAAAAGAGCAAGGCGCGGCTGGCCTCGTACGAGCAGCTCGTGGCGGAGGAGGCCGCCCAGCGCGCCGGGGCCATCGAGATCCGGATCCCCGCGGCACCCCGACTGGGGGACACCGTCGTCGAGGCGTCCAACCTCCGAAAGGCCTACGGCGATCGCCTGCTGTTCGACGACCTCTCGTTCTCGCTGCCGCCCGGCGGCATCGTGGGCGTGATCGGGCCGAACGGCGCCGGAAAGACGACGCTCTTCCGGCTGATCGCCGGTATCGAGGAGCCCGACAAGGGCACCATCCGCACGGCGCCCGCGGTGGAGCTGGCCTACGTGGACCAGTCCCGAGCCGAGCTCGATCCGAGCCACTCGATCTGGGAAGAGGTCAGCGGTGGACACGATCTGATCCAGCTGGGCGGTCGCGAGGAGATGAACTCGCGGGCCTACGTGGCGTCCTTCAACTTCAAGGGCGCCGACCAGCAGAAGCCGGTCGGTCATCTCTCCGGCGGCGAGCGCAACAGGGTCCATCTGGCCAAGCTGTTGGCCGGCGGCGGCAACCTGCTGCTGCTCGACGAGCCGACCAACGACCTCGACGTCGACACGCTCCGGGCGCTCGAGGAGGCGCTGGCGAGCTACTCGGGGTGCGCCATGATCACCAGCCACGATCGGTGGTTCCTCGACCGCCTGGCCACCCACATCCTCGCGTTCGAGGGCGACAGCCGAGCGGTGTGGTTCGAGGGCACCTTCGAGGAGTACCTGGAGAACCGGCGCGCGCGCCTCGGCGAGGACGCGGATCGGCCCACGCGGATCACGTACCGCAGGCTCTCCACGCCCGACTGAGCGCGCGGCGAGGGCGGCGTCGGCCGTCGCCACGAACCCGCTGCGTGCGCAGTGCCTCAAGTAGGCCCCGCCCGCGCCGTAAATGGGGAGGTCGGCGCACGACGCGTCGTCCGTGAGCACCCCCTGGAGGTCACCTTGCTCGTCGACTCGCCCGGAGGATCGCTCGGCCGCACCCGGCCGGGGCATCTCCTCACAGCGGCCCTCGCCTTCCTGATCCTCGCGGTCGCCGGCCTGGTCGGCTCCGGGACCGCGCTCGGCCAGACGGCGGGGCAGATGACGTTCGCCGGCTCCGACCCCTCCTTCGGCGCGCCGGTCGTCGTGAACCGCCCCGGCGGCGGCACGAACACCGTGGTGCCCTCGAAGTTCGACCTCTCGGTCACCACCTCCGGCACGGTCCACGCGCCCGAAGCCGGCTTCTGCGTCGACATCGAGACCGGCATGGCTCCGGGCGAGTTCAGCGTGATCGTCGAGTCGCCCGCCGACACGGCCGCCCTGACGAGCGCCGACTACCAGGCGATCGCCTGGCTGCTCGCCCGCACGCCCGCCCTGATGGACGCGGCCGCGGACCCGGCATTCGAGGCCGGTGCGCTGCAGATGGCGATCTGGGTGCTTGCGGGCCAGGCCGACGCGACCGACCCCGTCGCCGGCAACGCCGCGCTCGAGGCCCGCACCCTCGCGCTCGTCGCCGAGGCGAGCGGCAAGAGCCTCACCACCCTCAGCATCACCCCCTCGCCGAGCAGCGCCGAGGTCGGCTCCACCGTCGCCCTGTCGCTGACCGGCACCCCCGGCACGACCGCCGATCTCAGCATCACCTCGGGCACGGGCACGCTCGGGGCCTCCTCCGTCACCTTCGACGGTTCCGGCAGCGCCTCGACGACCCTCACCTCGGGCACGGACGGCTCGGTGGCCGTCTCGGCGACCACGGCCGCCGGCGAACTGCGGCGCGCCGTGAAGGACCCGCAGGCCGAGGTGCCCGCCCAGGACGTGGTGTACCTGATCCCGGCCTCGGCCGCGACGTCGGTCGGATTCGTGACGACGCCGCCGCCGGTCGACCCGCCCGTCGACCCGCCCGTCAACCCTCCGGTCGACCCGCCGGTCGACCCGCCGACCACCCCGCAGGACACGCCCCAGACCCCGGCTTCGACGCCCGCCGCGCCACCGGCGCCCGCGGAGTCCGGCGGGGTCACCCGGCCGGCGCAGAACGTCTGTCTGCGGCCGAACCTGCGGGTGAAGGTCACCGGCCCCAAGCGCCCGCGCGCGGGAACCCGGACGAGGTACAAGGTCAAGATCACGAACCGCTCGCCCAACGTCGCCACGCGCGTGAGCATCCGCATCGCGGTGCCCCGCGGCTACTCGATCGTGCGGCGCCCGCGCAACTCGCGGCTGAACAACGGTGACGTCGTGATCTCGCGCAACGCCATCCGCGCCCGTGGCATGTACATGACCACCATCGTGCTGCGCGCCGACAGGACCGCCCGTGGCCGCAGCGCCGTGCGCGTCTCGGCATCGGCCCGGTGCTCGCGGACCAAGCGGGGTGCGCTGCGCATCGCCACGCGGCCCGTCTTCCAGCGGGTCAGCCCCGCGGTGACCGGCTAGCCCGACGGCGCCGATACGGGGGCCTGGCCGGGCCCCCGTATCTGATGGACTCCGTGCCGCCCACGGCGGCACCGCAGAATCGCGGAATCCTCGACTCCCGAATAGCCACGGCCCCTTCGAACGGGTGGCGCGCGAGATCCACTACGTCACCTCAGGGCGTTACAGTTGCGCCCGACTCCGCCCGCCGGTCGCGCGCGGGGCTTCGTGGTCGGCTTCGGGAGGTACCTCGTGCACGTGCAGTCTGTCCCATCCGCAAGGAGGCAAGGGGGCCTGCTCGGCGCGTTCATCGCGCTGGCGGCGCTGATGGCGGCGGCGCTCGTCGCGCTTGCGCTTCCGTCGGTCGGCGCGGCTCAAACCGGCACCCCCGGTCAGTTCGACTTCATCGACAACGACCCGACCGCGGGCACGACGCCCATCAACCGCGCGACGCCACCGGGTGGCGTGCAGTCCGAGAACCCCGGCGTCTTCTCCATCGAGGTGACGAGCGCCGGAACGGTGCACGTGCCGGACGCCGCGTTCTGCGTCGACATGGACATCGGCATGAGCACCGGGCTGCTCTACGACGTGCTCGTCCAGTCGCCCGCCGACACGCCGGAGCTGTCGACCTCCGACTACCAGTCGATCGCGTGGCTGCTGTCGCAGGCGCGGACGCTGATCGACAATGCGGCCGACCCCGGGCTCGAGGCCGGCGCGCTGCAGCTCGCCGTCTGGATGAACGCGCCCAACGAGGCCGACCGCACCGACCCCGTCCAGGGCGCCGCCAACCCGGCGCTCGAGGCGCGGGCGATCGAGCTCTACAACCTCTCGCAGGGCAAGAGCCTGACCCCACTGGCGATCTCGGCGTCTCCGGGGAGCGCCACGGTGCCCTCGACGGTGGCCCTGAACCTCACGGGCACCCCGGGCACCTCGGCGGACCTGTCCGTCACGAGCGGAAGCGGCACCCTCGGAGCCACGTCCGTGACGTTCGACGCCTCCGGCCAGGCCTCGACGACGCTGGAGTCGTCCGTGGTCGGCAGCGTGGCGGTTCAGGCCACCACGAAGTACGGCGAGATCCGGCGGGTGGTCGCCGACCCGAACCGGCCGGACGGCACCCCGGAGGCCCAGGGCACGGTGTACCTGGTGCCCACGGAGGCCTCGACGGTGGTGAGCTTCACCCAGGCACCGCCGCCTCCGCCTCCGCCTCCGCCGCCCCCCTCGGGAGGCACCAGCGGCACCCCGGTGACCCCGGTCACCCCGTCCGGGCCGAGCAGCAATGTCTGCCTTCGCCCGAACATCCGCGTGCAGGTGATGGGCACGCGCCGGACCCGCGCCGGCAACAGCTACAAGTACAAGGTCAAGGTCACGAACCGCAGCCGGCGCAACGTGGCCGAGATGGTCAGCGTGCGCATCCAGGTGCCGCGCGGCTACTCGGTGGTGCGCCGCCCGCGGGGCTCGCGCATCAGCGGCGGCAACGTCATCGTGCCGCTGCGCAACATCGGCCCCGGCCGCATGCGCATGACCATGGTCACGCTGCGCGCCGACCGTGACACCGCCGGGCGGAGCGCCGTGCGCGCCTTCGTCTCGGCCAAGTGCTCGCGCCGTCGCGCGGGAACGCTCCGCATCCGCACCAGCCCGCTGGTGCAGCGTGTGAGCCCGGCCGTCACCGGCTAGGCACCACACGGGATACACCGATCGCCGAAGCGGCTCCCTTTCGGGGGCCGCTTCGTCGTTGTGGGGGTCCATCGGCCCGCCTCCTGCTGCGGTACCCTCCGGGGCCGGACCGGACCAGTGACGCAGGAGCACCAGTGAGCGAGATTCCCGACCCCATGAACGCCCGTGACACGCTCGACGCCGCGGGCGCCGCGCACACCATCTACCGGCTGGACGCGCTCGGGGTCGACCTCCCGCGCCTTCCCTACACGGTGAAGATCCTGCTCGAGAACGTGCTGCGCAACGCGGGGCGCGGGTTCGTCACCGAGGAGGACGTGCGCGACATGGCCGCATGGGCGCCCGGAGGCGACAAGAGCCGCGAGCAGCCTGTCATGCCGGCGCGCGTCGTGCTGCAGGACTACACCGGCGTGCCGTGCGTCGTAGACCTGGCGGCCATGCGCGACGCCATGACCGCCTTGGGCGGCGACCCGTCGCTGATCAACCCGCTCGTCCCGGCGGACCTGGTCATCGACCACTCGGTCCAGGTCGACAGCTTCGGCGACGCCAACGCGTTCGCCGCGAACGTCGAGCGCGAGTACGAGCGCAACCAGGAGCGCTACATCCTGCTCCGCTGGGCCCAGCAGGCCTTCGACAACTTCCGCGTGGTCCCGCCCGGCACCGGCATCGTCCACCAGGTCAACCTGGAGTACCTGTCACCGGTGGTCCAGGCGCGCGAGGTCGACGGCGAGCTGCTGGCGTTCCCCGACACACTCGTCGGCACGGACTCCCACACCACGATGATCGACGCGGTGGGCGTCGTGGGATTCGGTGTCGGCGGCATTGAGGCCGAGGCCGTCCTGCTCGGCCAGCCGGTGTCGCTGCCGACGCCGACCGTGGTGGGGCTGAAGCTGGAGGGGGGCCTCCCCACCGGCGCCACCGCGACCGACCTCGTCCTGACCATCACCGAGCTGCTGCGCGAGCACGGGGTGGTCGGCAAGTTCGTCGAGCTCTACGGGGACGGCCTGACGTCGCTGAGCCTGGCGGACCGCGCGACGATCTCGAACATGTCACCGGAGTTCGGCGCCACGGCGACGATGTTCCCGATCGACGACGGCACGCTCGAGTACCTGCGCACCACGGGCCGCCCGGACGCGGTCGTGGAGCTGGCCGAGCGCTACGCGAAGGAGCAGGGGATCTTCCGCGTGGACGGCGCCCCGGAGCCCGCCTACGACGAGGGCCTCGAGCTGGACCTCTCGTCGGTCGTTCCCAGCCTGGCCGGCCCCAGCCGGCCCCAGGACCGCGTGGCGCTCGACGCCATGGCGGACGCGTTCCGCGAGAACTATCCGGAGGGCATGGTCGCGAACGGCGCCGGCCCGCACTACCCGCCCATCGACGTCACGCTCGACGGCGAGACGGTGCCGATGGCGACCGGTTCGGTGGCCATCGCCGCCATCACGAGCTGCACCAACACGTCGAACCCGGCGGTCATGGTGGGCGCCGGCCTGGTCGCCAAGAAGGCGGTCGAGAAGGGCCTGGCCCGCAAGCCGTGGGTCAAGACCAGCCTCGCCCCCGGCAGCCGCGCGGTGACCGGCTACCTCGACAAGGCAGGCCTCACGCCGTTTCTCGACCAGCTCGGATTCGACCTGGTGGGCTACGGCTGCACCACCTGCATCGGTAACTCCGGTCCGCTGGCCGAGCCCATCAGCGAGGCCATCGAACAGCACGGCATGGTCGCCGCGGCGGTGCTCTCAGGCAACCGAAATTTTGAAGGGCGCGTGCACCCGCACATCAGGGCGAGCTACCTGGCCTCCCCGCCGCTGGTGGTGGCCTTCGCCCTGGCCGGGCGGGTCGACATCGACCTCAGCTCGGAGCCCATCGGCGAGGGCGACGACGGCCCGGTGTACCTGGCCGACATCTGGCCGACCCACGAGGAGATCGCTCAGACCATCGGCACCGCCGTCGACGCGGAGCTGTTCACCGAGAGCTACGCGGGCGTCTTCGACGGCGACGAGCGGTGGCGGGCGCTGCCCGTCCCGGAAGGCGCGACCTACGCCTGGGATCCGGACTCCACCTATGTCCAGTCGCCGCCGTTCTTCGAGAACCTCTCGCCCGAGCCCGAGCCCCTGACCGACATCGTCGACGCCCACGTCCTGGCGGTGCTCGGGCGTTCGGTCACCACGGACCACATCTCGCCGGCGGGCACCATTCCCGCCACCGGTCCGGCGGGTCTCTACCTGCAGGGCAACAACGTCCAGATGCGCGACTTCAACAGCTTCGGGTCCCGGCGCGGGAACCACGAGGTGATGATGCGCGGCACCTTCGGGAACATCCGCCTCCGGAACGAGCTGGCCGAGGGCCAGGAGGGCAACTGGACCAAGCACCACCCCACCGGCGAGATCACCAGCGTCTACGACGCCGCGATGCGCTACAGGGACTCCGGCACGCCGCTGGTCATCCTGGCCGGGGCCGAGTACGGCAGCGGGTCCAGCCGCGACTGGGCCGCCAAGGGGACGCTGCTGCTGGGCGTCCGCGCGGTCATCGCCGAGTCGTTCGAGAGGATCCACCGCGGCAACCTGGTGGGCATGGGCGTTCTGCCGCTCGAGTTCATGCCCGGGGAGAGCGTGGACTCGCTCGGGCTCGACGGGCAGGAGACGTTCTCGATCGAGGGCCTGAACGACCTGCAGCCGCGCCAGGAGATCACGGTGCGCCACACCCATGCGGACGGCCGCACCGGCGAGTTCAAGGCCCTGGTCCGCGTGGACGGCCCCACCGAGCTGCACTACATCAAGAACGGCGGCATCCTTCCCGCCGTGCTGCGCCGCCTCTACGCGGAGTCGGCCTAGCCTCGCGCGGCGGTCGGCGCCCCGCCGGGGGCGTCGACCACGCGGTCCAGAAAGCGGCCCACCCGCGCGCGGTGGGTGGTCGGATCGACGTTCCACGCCTCGACGTGGGCGGCGTCCGGCACCCGCCAGAGCTCGACGAGGTCCGGACGAGCCGCCGCGAGCGCCTCGGCCGAGGCCGGCGGCACGGCCCGGTCCTCGGCGCCCTGGATGAGCAGCAGCGGCGCGGACAACCCCTCGGCGCGCGCCACCTGGTCGAGGTCGGCGATGTCGATCCCCGCCACGCGCCCCGCCCGCTCGAGCACCATGGGCGCCGCCTCGCCCGGGTACCCTCGTCGCTCGGCGGCGCCCACCAGGGTGGGCAGGGGCTGGAGGAACGGCGCCTCGACCACCACGCCGGCGATCCGGTCGCGGTGGGCGCTGCGGCGGGCCAGCGTCAGCGCCATCCCGCCGCCCAGCGACATGCCCACCACGATCGCCTCGCGCGCGCCACCCGCCAGCGCCCAGGCCAGCACGGCATCGGCGTCGCGCCACTCGGCCGCGCCGAGACGGGCCAGGCCGTCGGGGATGGTCGGCGCCTCGGGGTCTCCGCGATAGGCCGGCAGCAGGCAGTCGATGTCCCGCTCCTGGAACGCAGGAAGGTAGCGGAGGGGCTCCCGGCGACTCATGCCCCGCCCGTGGAGCATGATCGCCACCGCGCTACCCGCGCCGGGCACGTGCCAGACGGGGAGGTCGCCGAGCTCGGCGGGCACCTGGACCTCCTGGAACGGGAGGCCGAGGTCGGTCGGGTCGTCGTAGACGTCGCGGTCCATCACGACGGACCGACCCATTGAGACCCGGCCGCGCACCGGCCGGTGGCCGCGCACGACGGTGTCGTCTCGACGCGCCAACACACCCGGCGCGTCGGCGCGGCCCCCCGGCCAGCGCACCGACCACCGGCCGGGGCGGGCGGCCCAGCCCCGGTCGGGCAACGTCAGCGAGCCCTCGCCGAGGTCGAGGACCTCGAGGTGATGCTCCTCGGCCGGCGGCTCCGGACCGGCGCGGAGGACTTCCTGGACGAGCGCGTCGAGCGGGTGCGACCCGATCAGCCGATGCGGCCGGTGACGTACGCCTCGGTGCGGGAATCCGACGGCTGCGAGAACACCTTCTCGGTCTCGTCGTACTCGACGACGACACCGGTGCGGTTGTCCTGCTCGTCGAGCTCGACGGTGAGGAAGGCCGTGCGATCGCTGACCCGGGTGGCCTGCTGCATGTTGTGGGTCACGATCACGATCGTGTACTCCTCACGCAACCGGACCATGAGGTCCTCGATGCGGCCGGTGGCGATCGGGTCGAGCGCCGAGCACGGCTCGTCCATGAGCAGGACGTCGGGGTTCGTGGCGAGGGCGCGCGCGATGCACAGGCGCTGCTGCTGACCGCCGGACATGCCGAACGCGCTCTGCTTCAGGCGGTCCTTCACCTCGTCCCACAGCGCCGCGTGGCGGAGCGAGTTCTCGACCACCTCGTCCATGTCCACCTTCATGCCCAACACCTTGGGGCCGAACGCGACGTTGTCGTAGATCGACTTGGGAAAGGGGTTCGGCTTCTGGAAGACCATCCCGATGTGCTTGCGCACCTCGACCGGGTCGACGCCGGACCCGTAGAGGTCCTGGCCGTGGTAGAGGACCTTCCCGGTGACCTCGGCCGAGGGGATCAGGTCGTTCATCCGGTTGAAGCTCCGCAGCAACGTGGACTTGCCACACCCCGACGGGCCGATGAAGGCGGTCACGCGATGGCGCGGGATGTCCATCGTGACCTCTTTGACCGCCGGGATCCCGTCGTAGAAGACGTGGACGTTCTCGGTGCTCAGAACCGGGGCGCTGGAGGACGTGGGACCACCGTTCGGCGCGGCGTCAGGCGCGTCGATCGCCGGAGGGGCGGTCTTGACATCGGCGCCGGTCTGCAACTGGTCGGCCATGGTCGTCGTCTCTCCCTAGGTCTGGCGCGCGTAGCGGTTGCGGATCCAGATGGCGAACGAGTTCATCAGCAGAAGGATGAACAGCAGGACGATGATGCCCGCGGCAGCGAGTGTACGGAACTCGTCCTGCGGTCGGGAGACCCAATTGAAGATCTGAACCGGAAGGGTCGTGTAGCCCTCGCTGAACGGGCCCTCGGGGTTGAAGGTGACGAACACCGTCGCCCCCACTAGGAGCAGCGGCGCGGTCTCGCCGATGGCGCGGGAGACCGCCAGGATCGTGCCGGTCGCGATGCCCGGAATGGCGTTCGGCAGCACGTGGTGCCAGATGGTCTGCCACTTGGTGGCGCCGAGCGCCATGGAGCCGTCCGACAGCGAGCTGGGCACCGACCGTATCGCCTCGCGGGAAGCGAGGATGACCGTGGGCAGCACCAGCAGCGCGAGCGTCAGCGAGCCGGCGTAGGCCACGAAGCCGAGATCCAGCGGGCCGCGCACGATGAGCCCCAGGCCCAGGATGCCGAAGACGATCGACGGGACGGCCGCCAGGTTCTGGATGTTCAGCTCGACGATCCGGTTGTACCACTTGCTCCTGTCCGCGTACTCCTCGAGGTAGATCGCGGCACCGACGGCCAGTGGCACCACGGTGATGATCATCATCCCGATGACCCACAGCGAGCCGAAGATGGCCGATTGCAGCCCCGCGTTCTCCGGGACGCCGGAGGGAAACTGGGTGAGCAGGTCCGCGTTCAGGCGCGACGAGCCGTCGATGAAGGCGTCGATGATCAGCGTCACGAGCAGGGCCAGCGCCACGAGCACGCAGAACAGCATGAGGGCCAGGAACGCGACCGACTTCCACGCCTCCGACTTGGAGCGCCTGCCGAGCGCCAGCGACTCGGTGTCGGCGCCGGCGGCGGTGATGGCCTGCCGCGCGCTCGTGCGCATGCGCGAACGCGTTTCGCGGTCCTGGCGGTCCGGGTCCGGCACGGTCTACTCGTACTCCTCGCGGAAGCGGCGCACCAGCCAGATGCTGAGCGCGTTCATCGCCAGCGTGATCACGAACAGCAGCGCACCGACCGCGAACACGGTCTTGAACTCCAGGGTTCCGACACCGATGTCGCCGGTCGCGGTGGTCGCGATGAAGGCGGTCATCGTCTGGATGCTCTCGAGCGGATTGAAGGTCAGGTTGGGCGTGTTGCCGGCCGCGATCAACACGACGATGGTCTCGCCGATCGCCCGCGACACCCCGAGCACGAAGCTGGCGACGATCCCCGAGAGGGCCGCCGGCACCACGACCCTGAGGGCCACCGTGCGCTTGGTCGAGCCGAGGGCGTAGGCGCCCTCGCGCAGGCTGCGCGGCACGGCCGACATGGCGTCCTCCGAGATGGACGCGACCGTGGGGACGATCATGACGCCGAGCACGATGCCCGCGGCGCCGGCGCTGAAAATGCCCGGGGGGTCACCCAGGAAGCCGGGCCAGTTGTCGCGGATGAGCGGCGTCACGAAGGTGAGCGCGAAGAAGCCGTACGCGACGGTCGGGATCCCCTCGAGCACCTCGAGCGTCGGCTTCAGCACCTTGCGGGTCCCCGGCGACGCGTACTCGCTCAGGAAGATCGCGGCGCCCAGGCCGAGGGGCAGACCGATGAGGATCGCCCAGAAGGTGACGTTCAGGGTGCCGACCACGATGGGGAACACGCCGAAGCTCGCGTCGGCGAAGAACGGCGCCCACTCGTCGGCGCTGAAGAAGTCCGTGATCGGGACCTCGCGAAAGAACTCGATGGTCGGCCCGACCAGGGCGACCACGATGCCGACGGTGGTCAGCACCGAGACCACCGCACAGAAGATCAGGAAGCCCACGATCACGCGCTCGCCGTAGCGCGCCTTCTGCCGGCTCAGCTGGATGGGGGCCGGCGACGAGCTTGCGGGTGGCGAGTCAGTGCTCATTGGGCGACGAGGATGCTTTCAGAACCGTGGTGGAAGACACGTGCGGCCAGACCCGGGCGATGCCGGGCCTGGCCGCGTGGTGGGAGGTCGGGCGGTTTACTCGCCGCCACCCGAGACGAGCGTGTCGATCTGCGCGTTGGCCTGCTCGCGCTGGTCATCCGACAACGGGATCGCCAGCGCCTGCTCGGCGATGGCGTCGTTGTTCTCGATGTAGAAGCGCGCGAAGCCCTGGACCTCCGGGCGCTGGAGGGCCTCGCCGCTGGGGTAGATGAACAGCCCGCGGCCGAGCGGCGTGTACTCGCCGGCCTGGACGGTCTCGGTGCTGGGCGCGACGCAGCCGTTGCCGCTGTCGACCTCGACCGCGCGGACCTTGTCCTCGTTCTCCTGGATAAAGGAGAAGCCGAAGTAGGCCATGCCGCCGACGTTGCCCTCCACGCCGGTCACCGCCTGGTTGTCGTCCTCACCGACGTTGTTGTAGTCGGTGCGCTGGGCACCCTCCTCACCGTTGATCGCCTCGGTGAAGAAGTCGAAGGTCCCCGAGTCGGTGCCCGGGCCGAAGAGCACGAGCTCCTCGTCGGGGAAGCTCGGGTCGACCTGGTTCCAGTTGTTCACCTTGGAGTCCGGGCCCCAGATGGCGTTCAGCTGCTCGACGGTCAGGCACTGAGCCCAATCGTTCTCGAGGTTCACGGCGACCGAGAGGCCGTCGTTGCCGACGGTGATCTCCTCGTAGGTGATCCCCGCGTCGGCGCAGGCCTGGATCTCCTCGTCCTTGATCGAACGCGAGGCGTCGGAGATGTCGGTCTCACCGCGGCAGAACTTCTCGAACCCACCGCCGGTGCCCGAGGTGCCGACCGTGACGCGCACGCCCGAGTTCTCGGCCTGGAATTGCTCGGCGGCCGCCTCGCTCAGCGGGGCGACGGTGCTGGAGCCGTCGATCGTGATGGAGCCGCTCAGGTCCTCACCACCGTTGCTGCTGTCGTCGTCGTCGTCGCCGCAGCCGGCGGCGATACCGCCGATGGCGATGGCGGATGCAGCAAGGATGAGGCCGTAGCGGCGTCGGCGAGAAATGCGCACACAAGCTCCTTTTCGGTTCTCGGACGGGCGCCGTCGGGCGGGCCCGGGGACAAACGCTGAGCACGCTATGCGCCGTCCGGAGCGGTCGAGTTTCCCTCGCGTTTCTGTGATGTGAACATGATGTGACCGACCACCCTCGGGCAACATCGCCCCGGCCGGCGCGCCTGTCCGCCCGCGACCGGGCGGCGGCGAACCCCGGCAGGCGCTGATACGAGACCAGGATGCGCCTCCCCTCCGCGCGCACGCTCGCCATCTACGCCATCCCCGCCGCCGTGACGACGGTCTGGCTGGTGGCCGTGCTGGCCGCCGGCGAGCTCGGTCGCGCCATGGGCCACTGGGAGGCGGCGGTCACCATGGTCTTCGGGAGCTTCCTGGCCGGATCGTCCCCCGAGGGAGGCGGAGCGGTCGCCTTCCCGGTCTTCACCAAGGTGCTGCACACGCCCGCCGAGGTGGCGCGCACGTTCGGCCTCTCGATCCAGGCCGTCGGCATGACCGCGGCCTCGCTGGCGATCCTGCTCGCCCGGCGGCGCGTCGAGCTGCGGGCGGTCGCCGTGGCGGCCCCGGCGGGCGCGGCCGGCCTGCTCGCCGGACTCCTGGTGCTGGGAGAGCCCGACACGGCCTTCTGGGGCTTCTCGATCCCACCGGCCTACGCCAAGGTCACCTTCACCATCGTCCTGGCGGCGATGTCGTTCATCATGTTCGTGATGCTGCGATCGCCCGAGAAGGGCGAGGACCGCTGCCCCGTCTGGTCCCCGCGCGTGTGGGGCGGCCTGGCCGTCGCGGGGGCCGCGGGCGGCGTGATCACCTCGATGACCGGCACCGGCGTCAACGTGATGCTGTTCCTGTTCGTCGTGGTGATGGCCGGGCTCCATCCCAGCGTGGGAATCCCGACCAGCATCCTCACCATGGCGACCGTCTCGGTGGTCGGGTTCGCCGTGCTCGCGCTGCTGCACGGCGACTTCGACATCGGCTTCACCGCCGCGGGCGAGGTGGCCAGCGCCGGGGGGCGGCCCGTGAACCCACCCCTGCCCGAGAGCGAGGCCGACCTCTTCGGCCTCTGGCTGGCCGCCGTGCCGGTCGTGGTGTGGGGCGCCCCTCTGGGGACCTGGGTGGTCCACCTGCTGAGAGAGGAGCGGGTCATCGCCTTCGTCGGCCTGCTGGCGCTGACCGAGGTGGTCACCACGGCGGTGCTGTTGGACGATCTGTGGAGCGACGCGGCGCTGGCGTCCTACTTCGTCGGTGGGATGATCGTCGCGATCGCCGGCATCGCGCTGCTGCGCCGCCACCGGCGGGCCATCCTCGACCTGCCCGAGCCGCCGTCTAGCGGTGCGACCACTCCGGAGAGCGCTTCTCGAGGAAGGCCGTGATGCCCTCCCTCGCGTCGTCGGCGAGCATGTTCCGGCACATCACCGCCGAGGCGTGGGCGTACACGTCCTCCGTCATGCCCAGCCCCTCGTAGAACGCCGCCTTGCCCAGGCCGAGCGCCACGGCGCTGGCGTCGGCCACGCGCCGCGCGAGGGCGTCCGCCGCCCCGGCCAGCTCACCGGCGGGGACCACCCGATTCACCAGACCCCAGTCCAGCGCCGTCGCCGCGTCGATGGGATCGCCTGTCAGCAGCATCTCCATCGCCCGCTTGCGCGGAAGGCTGCGGGCCACCTCGACCATGGGCGTTGTGCAGAAGAGGCCGATGCGGACGCCCGGCGTGGCGAAGCGGGCCTCCTCGGACGCGACGGCCAGATCCGCGGCCGCGACCAGCTGGCAGCCCGCCGCGGTGGCCATGCCCTGCACCGCGGCCACCACCGGCTGGGGGATGCGGTGGACCCTCATCATCAGGTCCCCGCAGGCCGAGAAGAGCTCCTCGTAGAACCCGGGCTCGCGGTCGACCATCTCCTTCAGGTCGTGCCCCGCCGAGAAGGCCGGGCCCTCGGCGGCGAGCACCACGGCGCGGACCTCGGGGTCGTTCGCGATCGCGTCGAGCGCCGCGCCGAGCTCGCGGATCAGCGACAGCGAGAGCGGGTTGCGACGCTCCGGTCGGGCGAGGGTCAGCGTCGCGACGGCCCCGTCCCGGGCCACCGTCAGGCCTCCGCCGCCACCCTCGCCGTTCCGCCCATCGCCCATTCCGAGGCGAGCCTACGCTGCTCGGCCGGGGGACGACGGTGTTCGCAGGAGACCCCCGAGGCCCCACGACCGGACGCGCCGACCCTCGGATGGGGATAATCACGGGCGTGGGACGGTTCGCGGGCATCGACGACGGGCGGATGTCGTACGACACCCGGGACGTGCTGGAGCGCTACCGCCGCCTGGCGGTGGTGGGGCTGTCGCCCAACCCCGCGCGACCGAGCTACCGGGCCATTGTCCACATGAAGGCCGCGGGGTACGACATCACGCCCGTCAACCCCCGCTGCGACGAGGTTCTCGGCGTTCCGTGCGTGCCGTCGCTGGCCGCCGCGGCGGAGCTCGGACCGCTCGAGATCGTTGACATCTTCCGCCGGATCGAAGAGATTCCCGAGATTGTCGACGACGCGATCGAGCACGGTGCCAAGGTCATCTGGATGCAGCTGGGACTACGTGAGCCCACGGC
>JARFPS010000172.1 GCA_029288175.1 Miltoncostaea sp.
GCTCGAGAACGCGCTCCGGTGGACGCCACCGGGCGGGAGCGTCGTTCTGAGGGCGGCCGTCTCGGACCACGGGGCCTTCGACATCACCGTATCGGACACCGGCCCCGGTGTTCCGGACCACATGCGCGAAACCATCTTCGCCCCGTTCGAGTCCGCGGAGACGCCCGACGGCCGCGTGGGGAGCGGACTGGGCCTCGCGATCAGCCGACAGCTGGCGCGAGCTCTGGGCGGCGATCTGACGGTGGGCGACGGCGAGGAGGGCGGCGCGGTCTTCCGCCTGCACCTTCCGCGCGAGAGCGTGGCGACCGGCCACACGGTGGCCGGCTGACCCCGAACGCGACGGAGCCGGCCACAGGGGCCGGCTCCGGGCGTTGCGGGATGTGAGGTCGCGGCTAGGCCGCGTCCTCCGGGTGGGATTCGAGGACCACGGGGCCGCGCTCGCCGGTGCGGACGCGGATCGCCTCCTCGATGTCGTAGACGAAGATCTTTCCGTCTCCGGGCTCACCCGTGTGGGACAGCTCGAGCACCGTGTCGATGACGCGGTCCACGTCGCCGTCGTCGACGGCGATCTCGAGCTTGAGCTTCGGGCGCAGGAAGATGGTGGTCTTCGAGCCCCGGTAGCTCTCGGTGAACCCCTTCTGCCGACCCGATCCCTTCGCCTCCGAGACGCTCATGGAGGGAAGGCCCATCTCCGCGAGGCGGTCGTGGATCGCCTCGAGGGACTCGTGCCGGATGAAGGCTTCGATCTTCTTCATGACTGACCTCCGGAGCTCGACGAGCCGGACACGCTCGCGCCAGAGGGCGAGGGAGCGGCCGACCGGGGGAGATCCTCCGGCTCGGCTCCCGGAACCTCGATGAAGCGCTCGGGGTAGCCGAACATGCCGTGCTCGGAGATGTCCAGTCCGCGCAGCTCCTGCTCCTCGGTGACCCGAAGGCCGACCGTGTACTTGATGAGCATGAACAGGGCGAACGACGCGGTGAAGGTGAACCCGACCGTGGCCAGGACTCCGTAGACCTGGACCCACAGCTGGTCGGCGCCACCGCCGTAGAAGATGCCCGGCGTGCCGCCGAGACCGGCGGCCTCGAGACGGCCCTCGACGGCGAAGAAGCCGATCGCGACGGTGCCCCAGATGCCCGAGATACCGTGCACCGGAACCGCGCCGATCGGGTCGTCCAGCCGGAGCTTCTCGACGCCGATCACCAGCGGCGGAACGGCCAGACCGGCCACCGCGCCGATGAGCACCGCTGCCCACGGGTCGACGAAGGCACAGGGGGCCGTGATGGCCACCAGCGCCGCGATCAGCCCGTTGCCGATCTGCGACACGTCGAGCGTCCGGAACATGATCAGCGATCCCACGGCGGCGCCCAGAGCACCGGAGCCGGCCGCGAGGTTGGTGTTGACGATCACGTCGGCGAAGTTGGCGCCGACGGCGGCCAGCGTGGAGCCACCGTTGAAGCCCTGCCAGCCGACCAGCAGGATCAGCGCACCGAGCAACGCCAGCGGCATGGAGTGACCCGGGATGGGCACCGCCTTGCCGTTGCGGAACTTGCCGATGCGCGGACCGAGGATGATCGCGCCGGCGAGCGCGGCGAGCGCGCCCTGCAGGTGGACGATCGAGGAGCCGGCGAAGTCCAGGAAATCGTCCTGGCCGAGCCAGCCGCCACCCCACGTCCAGTGGGCCACGATCGGGTAGATGAGACCCGCGTAGACGATGGCGAAGATGACGTAGCCGGCCGTCTTGACGCGGTCGAGCATCGAGCCGAAGACGATCGCCAACGAGACGGCGACGAACACCGACTGGAAGAGGAAGTCGGCCTCGATCGGAATACCGCCCGAGTAGGCCGGGAAGACGTCGTCGGTCTCGAGGAACCAGCCGGTCGTCCCCATGAAGTCGCCGTCGCCACCGAAGGCGATGGCGAAGCCGATCGACCAGAACATGACCATCGCGATGCCGAGATTGATGAAGATCTTGGCCATCACGGCTCCGGCGTTCTTCATGCGGGAGAGCCCGACTTCGAGCATTCCGAAGCCGGCCTGCATGAACAGCACCAGCACTGCAGCGACGACGACCCAGATGGAGTCGGTGGCGACGACGAGCGAATCGATCTGCTCGGCGATGCCCGGCTCCTCATCCTGGGCCAATGCCAGGGCAGGCATCGCGAGCAGCGCGATCAGCGCCAACGCGGCCAGCCTAAGCGGCCTGAGTCTCATTGTGCTCCTTCGAACGATGACAGCGACCCCCCGGTCGGGCGGGTCAGGACTCACACGAGTATCGAGGCGCGCAACCAGGCCGCTCTTTGGACCTGCGCACAGTGTCATCGGGGTCACCCTCCGCCCGACGCACAAGTGCGCCGGGGCGCGAGTGGACTTGTGGCCCCGCCGCGACGCCGCGGCCCAGGAGGCGGCCCGGCGGCTCGGCTCGGCGCGCGACGAGGTCCCACAGCAGGTGGTGAGGCGCGATCTTCAGGCCTCGGGCGCGCCATGGGCGTCGTGGGGGAGGAGGTGCGGTACGCTGGCGCCGCTCGCCACCGCCCATCCGATCCCCTGGGAGGCCGTCCGTGAGAATCCGCACCGTTGCCGCCGCCGGCCTGATCGCCTCGGTGGCCCTCGCGGGGGCCGCCTGCGGGGGCGACGACGACGAGGCCGACGCCACCACCGAGGCACCGCCGGCCACGACCGCCCCGCCGGCCACCACGGCTCCGGCGCCGCCGCCCGAGGCCGACCCGCCGCCCGAGCCCGAGCCGGAGCCGGAACCGGGGCTTCCCGCCTTCACCGCCGGCTATCAGGACGGCCTGCGCCTGAACTCCGCGCCCATCCCATTCGACAGCGCGGCCCCGCACGGCGACGTCAAGAACGTCTACGTCAACCAGACCCGCGCCACCATCGCGCCCGACGGGACACAGACCTTCCCCTACCCGGCCGGTTCCATCGTCACCAAGAGCGGCAGCCGGGGCGGCGATGGGGCCGCCATCGTCGCGGTCATGCGGAAGGTGTCCGGCGCCGACCCCGAGCACGGCGACTGGATCTTCGAGGAGTGGTCGCGATCGTCGGCGTCAGAGCCCTACACGCCGCTGGCCTCGGGCGCGGTCTGCTGGACCTGCCACGTCAACGCGGAGTCGACCGACTGGGTCTTCACCACGCTGCAGGGCTGACCGGGCCCGGCGGGGAGGCGCCCGCTCCGCTCCGCCTCGCTCGGAGCCTCCGCGTGGCGGTGGGAGCAGGACCGGCCGGCTCCAGCGTTCCCACCATGGCCATTGGTACGCCGATTGCCATGGTGTCGGGCCCCTGAGTCAGCGGGTTCCCGCGGGGAGCGCGCGCCCTCCTCGCGCGGCCACTAGGAGCGGGTGAACGGCAGCGCCGCCGTCAGCCACGAGATGAGGGCGTTCTGGTTCCGGGTCTGCGTCATGACCCGGCCGGGGCCCATGAACTCGAATACGAAGCCCTCGCCGCTCTTGACCATGCCGGAGTTGCCGCCGGCGCGGGTCATGTTGACCGTCACACCCGGGTCGTAGGCCACCATGTGGCCCGTGTCGACGATCAGGCTCTGCCCTTCGCCCAGGTCGTAGGTGTCAAGGGCGCCGTAGGCCGCGAGCACGACCTCACCCCTGCCGTGCGCGCGCACCAGGAAGCCGCCCTCTCCGCCGAAGAGGTTCTTGAAGCCGCCCCACATGGTGTCGATCTCGACCCCCTGTTCGGAGGCGATGTAGGACCCGCGCTGGATGAACAACTCGCCGTCGACCGGCGCCACGGTCATATCGCCGGGGAGCACGGCCGCCACCTCGACCCAGCCGCCCTGAGGGGGCGCCGTGTAGTTGGCGATGAAGATCGACTCGCCCCCGAGCATGGAGCGCTTGAGCCCCTTCATGAGGCCCCCGTCCATCTTTCCGGAGATCTCGACGCCCTGCGAGGTGGCCATCATCGCCCCGGCCTCGGCGCGGACGACCTCACCGCCGCCGAGCGAGCATCGCGCCACCGCGAAGCCGGGGTTGTGTCGAATGGTGATGTCCATGAATCCTCCGCGTCGCCGAAAAGAACGCGGCGGATTCAATCACCCGCCGCCCGAGAGGCGATGCTCGACCGCGGCGACCGCCAGCGCCAGATCCCCGAAGAGATAGGTCTC
>JARFPS010000184.1 GCA_029288175.1 Miltoncostaea sp.
GCCACGACCGGTACCGCTGACCCGTGTCCTCGAAGGCGTCCTTCGTCGCGCGGCACGTCGCGCACCCGGCCAGATGACCGCGCAGCTCGACGGCCCGATCGTGATCGAGCTGGTCGTCGATGAGCGCGGCGATGGCGGGTAGCCGCCGCCGGCACGCGGCGGGCATCGACTCGGGATCGACCTGCTCCAGCCGCAGCTCACGCCGCAGGGCCACGCGGGCACGGGCCAGGAGTTGGGCCACGGCACCCTCGGTGATGTCGAAGACGCGCCCGATATCGGCGTAGCCGAAGCCCTCCACCTCGCGAAGCGAGAGCGCCAGACGGTGCCGCTCGGGAAGCCGGGCGTTGGCGGCGCACACCTCGCGGGCCTGCGCATCGAGCAGCGCCGCTCCGTCGGGCGCCAGCGCGGGATCGTCATCGACCCCGGCCACCGTCTCGATGTCGTCCGAGGCGACCTCGCGCGATCGCCGCGAGCTCCGGTCGTACACCAGGTTGCGAGCGGTGCGGTGCAGGTAGGCCGCGAGGTTCACGTCGCGCTCCAGCAGGTCCGGAAGCCGCACGTAGACCCGCAGGAAGGCCTCCTGCGTGATGTCGGCCGCGTCGTGAGCATCGCCGGTGAGGCGGTAGACCGCGTTGTAGACGCCGGCCTCGTGGGCGCCGAAGACGCGCTCGAAGGTCTCGGCGTGGACCGCGGGGGCGTCGGTGTCGTGGGCCAGCGTGGACATGTCCTCGGTGAGGTTGTCGGCGCCGGAGCGCGAGGACTCGATGCGCGGCGGGCTCGGCGGCGAGCCGTACCGTCCACCCGGTGGGAGCGTCGGTGACATCACCCTCCCGACGCGCGCGCCCCGCGCTCCTCACGGCCCGAATATGAGGAAAATGTAAAGGTCGGCGTTCAGGCGCCACTTGCGCCGCGGCGCAGGCGGCGCAGCGACCCCGCGCGCATGGTGATCCCGCGGCGATCGAGCAGCCCGGCCAACGCGACGGCCACGGCGCGGTTGACCCCCCACGCGCGTCGCAGATCGCCCAACGTGCGCTCGGGCGCGTCCCAGGATGCGACGGCCCGGGCCTCGGCTCGTCGGAGAGCGCTCTCGTGGAACCACAACCCCTCCGACGAGGACGCCCGACCGTCCGCGCGCAGGACATCGAGCGCCACCGCCCGCGCCTCGGGGTCGGCGCAGACGGCGACGAGCGTCGCCTCGTCGGCACCGGACAGCCCCGCGCCCTCGACCGCCCGCGCAAGGGCCTCCAGGACCTCGTGGGGCGGCTGGGCCCGTGGGGACACCAGCGGCGGAGCGGGAGCCCGGGGGACCTCGATCTCAGGCAACACGGAGCCGCCCGCCAGGGTCCCGGGACCGGGTGCGCGAAGCACCACGCGGTCGCCGGGCGCCGCCACGACCACGCGTGCCAGGCCGAGCTCGATGTCGCCCTCCGCGCCGGGTGCCAGGCTCGGCCCGCCGCGGAGGCGCAGCCGGGCCGTCACCTCGGCCGTCCCGACGAAGACCTGCAGCCGCTCCCGCCCGCGCAGAGGGCGCGGCGCCCGCGGCGAGTGCCTCAGTCGCACCGCCAGCCGGTCGGTCGGGCGCAGCGTGCTGCCGGCGGACACCACCACCGACCCGCGGTGCGCGGCCTCGAGGGGGACACCCGCCAGG
>JARFPS010000135.1 GCA_029288175.1 Miltoncostaea sp.
AGGTCCGCCGCACGCGCCCCGACCACGCCTCCGGCACCGACCGCTGCGCCGAGGCCGCCGCGGACCTCGACGAGGCCGTCGTGGTGAACGTCCAGGGAGACGAGCCGCTTCTCGCGCCCGAGGACCTGGGGGCCCTCGCCGCCGACGTCGCCGCGAGCGGCGCCGACATCGCCACCCTGGGCTGGCCCTTCGAGGACGAGGCCGCCATGGAGGATCCGCACGCCGTGAAGGCCGTGCGGGACGCCGACGGCTGGGCGCTCGGCTTCACCCGGGACGCCGCCAGGGCCAGCGCGCTGGCCGCGGACGGCGGCACGATCCTGCACCACATCGGGATCTACGCCTTCCGTCGGGAGCGCCTGCTGGCCTTCCCGACCCTGCCGCAGACCGAGGGGGAGCTGGGCGAGCGCCTCGAGCAGCTCCGGGCGCTGGAGCACGGCTGGCGCCTGCGGATCCTGGACGCCTCACGGCCCGCCTTCGGGATCGACGTGCGGGCCGACTACGACCGCTTCCTGGCGCGTCTGGCGGGCGGCTAGGGCGGAGCGCCCCGTCCCCGGCGAGGGGAGTGTCGGCCCTTCCGGTAGCATCTGCTTTTCCCGGGAGAGATCGACGTGACGAAGTACATCTTCGTGACCGGCGGCGTGCTTTCGAGCCTCGGCAAGGGCCTCACGAGCGCATCCATCGGCCTGTTGCTCGAAGGCCACGGCTACAAGGTCCAGCACCAGAAGCTCGACCCCTACCTCAACGTGGATCCGGGCACGATGTCGCCCTTCCAGCACGGCGAGGTCTACGTCACCGAGGACGGCGCCGAGACCGACCTCGACCTCGGCCACTACGAGCGCTTCACCGAGAACGCCGTGCTGTCCAAGGACAGCAACTACACGAGCGGCAAGATCTACGCCTCGATCCTCGCGAAGGAGCGGCGCGGCGACTACCTCGGCCGCACGGTGCAGGTCATCCCGCACGTGACCGACGAGCTGAAGAACGCCATCCGCAAGGGCGCCGGCGATGCCGACGTGCTCATCTGCGAGCTCGGCGGCACGGTCGGTGACATCGAGAGCCTCCCGTTCCTCGAGGCCATCCGCCAGTTCTCGGTGGACGAGGGCCGCGAGAACGTGATGGTCGCGCACCTCACGTACGTGCCGTACCTCCACACGAGCGAAGAGCTCAAGACCAAGCCGAGCCAGCACTCGGTCATGAAGCTCCGCGAGATCGGCATCCTCCCGGACGTGCTGATCTGCCGTACCGAGCGTCCGCTGCCCGAGGATGCGCGCAACAAGCTCTCGCTCTTCTGCAACGTGCCCAAGAACCACGTCATCGAGGAGCAGGACGTTCCGACCAGCATCTACGAGCTGCCGCAGATGCTGATCGAGCAGGGCCTCGACCGCGTGATCCTCGATCGCCTCGGGCTGTCGGTGAACGACCTCCAGCTCGACAAGTACCACGCGCTGCTCGAGCGCATTCGCAACCCGAAGGCGCAGGTCGAGATCGCGCTGGTCGGCAAGTACATCGAGCTCGGCGACGCCTACAAGAGCGTCAACGAGGCGCTCTACCACGGTGGGTTCCACGCCGAGGCCAAGGTGCGCATCCGCCGCGTGAGCTCCGAGAAGCTCAACGCCGAGACCGTCGACGAGCTGCTCGGCGGTGTCCACGGCGTCGTCGTGCCGGGCGGCTTCGGCAAGCGCGGCATCGAGGGCAAGATCGAGGCCGTGCGCTGGTGTCGCGAGAACAAGGTGCCCTTCCTCGGGCTCTGCCTCGGCATGCAGCGCGCCGTCATCGAGTACTCCCGCAACGTGATGGGCTGGGAGGACGCGAACTCCACCGAGTTCAACCAGGACACCGCCCATCCGGTCATCGACCTGATGCCGGACCAGCAGGGACTCGAGAAGGGCGGCACGATGCGCCTGGGCGCGTACCGCTGTGCGCTGCGCGCGGACACGGTCTCGCGCAAGGCCTACGGGGACGAGATGGTCTCCGAGCGCCACCGTCACCGGTACGAGTTCAACAACAAGTTCCGTGACGAGCTGGTCGAGGCCGGCCTCGTCATCGGCGGCGTGAACCCGGAACGCGATCTCGTGGAGATCGTCGAGCTGCACGACCATCCGTACTTCGTGGCGGTGCAGTTCCACCCCGAGTTCAAGAGCAAGCCCACGCGTCCGCACCCGCTCTTCCGCGAGCTGGTCGCCGCTGCCCTCGCCCACCAGGGTGCCGGCGGTGCCCTGCCCGAGGAGAGCGAGGAGACGACCGAGGCCTAACGCACCATCCTGTGAGCGGCGGCGCGTCCGGGTAGGCTCTCCGGCCCCTCAACCGGAGACGCCCATGCGCCACCTGCTTGCCTGCCTGCTGCTCGTCTGCCTGGCCCTGCCTGCCTTCGCCGAGGACGCACCCGCGACGAAGGAGGCGAAGGTCGTCGACCTCGCCACCGTGGCGGCGAAGTGGCCCGCGCCGTCGGCCGACGCTGCGTTCTCCTTCGAGATGGTCGTGCTGCTCGGCGAGGCGCCGATGGGCTCGTTCGAGCTCGCCGTCGCTCCGCATGAGGTCGATGGCAAGGTCGCCGGATGGGCGTTCCGCGAGCGCCTCGCGCTGGAGCTCGGCGCACGCGAGGCCGAGGGGACGCACAGCTTCCAGTTCAGCTCGGACCTGCGTCCGCTGGCGGGCGCCGCGACCCAGAACTTCGAGGGCACCCCGCTCGCCCAGAGCTTCACGACGAAGGACGGGACGACCAAGGTCGTCCACAAGCCCGAGGGCGGCGAGGCGAAGACCTTCGACGTGAAGTCCGCGCCGTGGATGCTCCCGGGCAAGCCGGGCCTCTTCATGCTCGCGCGCTTCACGCCGCTCGAGCGCATGACCGTGCGCGGTACGAGCTTCTCCAGCACGGACGACGAGGGCCCGACCACGGACTTCAGCGTCGAGGTCAACCCCGATACGCACTACGAGGGTCGCAAGGTCCTGCAGCTCGTCGGCACGCGCCGCAACGAGCGCCTGGAGGTCATGGTCGATCCGAAGACGCGCGACATCCTGCGCGTGCGCATGACCAAGACCGACAGCGCCATGGTCATGACGATGATGCCGAAGGCCGAGGCGCCCGCGCAGGACGACATCTTCGCGCGCGAGCCGAAGAACGCCTCCGAGGCGTCGGCGCACGTGCTCTACGCGATCACGATCAAGGATCGCGAGCTCATCGAGAAGAGCTTCCATTGGGAGGAGATGTACGGGCACGCCAAGAAGCTGCTCGAAGCGGCCCAGCAGCCCGGTCCGACGCTCGATGCGTGGCACAAGGCCACGCTCGATCAGCTCTCGGCCGGCGACATCCCCGGCGGCGTCACGCCGGATCAGGTTAAGGCGTGGCTGCGCGGCACGCTCGCCAAGGCCGCCGTCCAGGACAGCCCCGAGGGCTACAAGGTCATCGTCTGGCCGCAGGGCCAGACGCGCATCGTCGCCGTGATGGCCGAGAAGGACGGCGTCTGGAAGGCCATCGGCGTCCGGACGATGGGCGGCTAGTCCTTGCGCTCGAGGCGGATGATCACGCGCGCCGGCTTGTCCGGGCGCGCGTCGACCTCCACCACGGGAATCGGCTTGTAGCCGGGGATGTCGTCCACGTGCACCCGGTAGCGACCGGCGCGGTCCACCCACACGCGTTGGACACCGTCGCCATCGCTCCACATGAAGGCCTCGCCTTCGCCTTCGATCTGCTTGAGATCGATCTCCCAGTCCCAGTCGAAGGGCACGCGCGCATCGCCGATGCGGAAGTCGATGTCCACGATGCTCGTGGCATGGACTTGGAGGGTGACCTCACGCACCTCGCCCGCACGCAGCGTGAGTTCCTGCTCGTCCCCCTGCCAGGCATCGTCGTCCGGGCCGACGTGCACCGTGCCTGCCGGCACGGTGAAGACGTAGTGACGGGCGTTCGCGTCCCAGGTGCCGCTGATCGAACTGTAGCTCGAGATTCCCGGCGTCAGCTCCGCACGCCAGTCC
>JARFPS010000236.1 GCA_029288175.1 Miltoncostaea sp.
AGGGCCCACGCACCCCAGGGATGGCGGATCTTGACCTCGGCGTCGGCGACGGTCAGCTCTTGGGCCATGCATTCACCTCGTTGAGGGCTCGGGGCGCATCTCGGTCCGCCGCAGCGCGGCTCCGGCGGACGCGACGCTACGTCCACGCGGGTGACGCGTCAACCGGGCGCCGGATCGGCGGGCCGGTGCACGGCGAGCTGCCGGTCGCTCTCTCGGGGTCAGCGCGGCGGACTCATGCGTTCCAGGGCTTCGCGTGCTCGCTGAAGCTCTTCGCGGGACGCCTCCGCCTCCTCTCGGACGCGCCTCAGCTCCTCGCCCGAGGACCGCGCGAGGTCGACGCTCGTCCGCGCGAACGCCACACCGAGCGTCGTGACCGCGAGGGCGAACACGGCCACGGCGATCTCCCCGCCGAACAGCTCTCCGAGCACGAGCAGGACCGCCAAGAGCGCCGCTCCGACGAGGAGCGGGCTGCCCCAGCGCGCGTACAGCCTCTGCAGCCACTCCCACACACGGACCTGGTTCGCCGCCCGCCGGACGGCTCCCGCCTGAGTCTCGCCGAACGCGGAGGACGGTGGCTGGGCGCGGGCCGCCTCGGCGACGACCTCAGCCCGCCCCTCCGAGGAGGGCGCGCGACCCGCCGGACCCGCCGACTCGCCGTCCGCGTCTAGCGTGCTTCGGGCGCTGCCTCGGACCTGACCCCGAGGAGCGCCTCGAGCGACTGGCGCAGCACGCGCAGCTGGGTCCGCATGTGTGAGGTGTCCGAGGTCGCCCGCGCCAGGATGAACGCGCCCTCGAACGTCACGAAGACGTGGTCGGCCAGGTCGTCGGGGTCGACGTCGGCCGCGAGCGGGCGCAGCTCCGCCGCCGCCACGATCTTCTCGGCCAGCGCGCGCCTCCACGCCACGATCGCGTCGACGATCAGCTCGGCGCCGCCGTCCTCGACCAGCTCCCGCTGCTGCACGAACGAGGCGTAGAGGCAGCTCGACTGATGCTCCTCGGCGATCTCGGCACCGATCTCCTCGAAGCTCCGCACGAACTCGACCAGCTGGACGGCCGGGTCGTCGCTGACGTCTTCCGCGAGTGCCATGAAGTGCTCGAGCGAGGCGACATCGGCGGCCGCGTAGCGCGCGACCAGGGCCCGGCCCAGGTCTCCCTTGCTCGCGAAATGGTGGAAGAAGGCCCCCTTGGAGCTCCCCGCCTCCGCGATCACCTGGTCGACGGTGGTTGCCGAGAAGCCCTTGCCGAGAGCGAGATTCTCCGCCGCATCTAGCAGTCGCTCGCGCGTCTTCGTGCCGTCGGGTGGCATGGATGACTTGTACCAGACCAGACGGTCTGTTACAAACCAGACCATCTAGTCTGGAACGGCTCGAAAGCGGGCCCGACGAACCGGGAGCAACGACATGAAGCACCGCGACGCACTTCCTCAGCTGAACGGCCGTTTTCTCATCACCGACGGCGGCCTGGAGACGGATCTCATCTTCAACCGGGGGTTCGACCTGCCGGCGTTCGCCTCGTTCCCGCTCGTGGGCGATCCTGAGGGCCGCGAGGCCCTGATCGACTACTTCGACCGGTTCGCGCGGGTCGCCCGTGAGGGCGGCCACGGACTCCTTCTCGAGAGCCCCACCTGGCGGGCCAACCCCGACTGGGCCGCCGAGCTCGGGATCGACATGGCCGACGTCGACGAGCTGAACCGACAGGCCGCGGCGCTGCTCCTCGGACTCCGCGAGGGCTACGCGGCCGACATCGACCCGATCGTGGTCAGCGGGAACATCGGTCCCCGCGGCGACGGCTACGTGGTGGACACCGCCATGGACGTCGATCAGGCGGCGGAGTACCACGGGCGCCAGATCGACATCTTCGCCACGGCCGGGGTCGACATGGTGTCCGCGTTCACCATGACGTACGCGGCCGAGGCGGCGGGCGTGGTGCAGGCCGCGAACCGGGCAGGCGTCCCCGCGGCCATCTCGTTCACGGTCGAGACGGACGGGAGTCTGCCGAGCGGCCAGCCCTTGGCCGAGGCGATCGCCGAGGTCGACGGCGCGGGCCAGGGCGGTCCGGCCTACTACATGGTCAACTGCGCCCACCCGACCCACTTCGAGGACGTCCTCGCCGAGGGTGGCGGGTGGACGGAGCGCATCGCCGGCCTCCGCACCAACGCCTCCAAGGCCAGCCACGAGGAGCTCGACGAGGCGACGGAGCTCGACGACGGCGATCCGGCGGAGCTCGGTCAGGACCACGTCCGGCTCAAGAGCAGCCTTCCTCACCTGACGGTGCTGGGCGGCTGCTGCGGCACCGACCACCGTCACGTGGGTGAGATCGGCGCGGCCTGGCAGGCCGCGGCCTAGGGCCGAGGTCTGGGGCCTGGGTCTCGGGTCGTGCCGGTCGCCGGCCGCGCGCCGCGGACGCGGAAACGCTACGCCGCGCGCGCCCGCCGGGCGGACCGGAAGCTGTCGATGGCGAGGTAGAGGAACGCTCCCGTCAGGACGATGGTCGCGAGCTGCGCCACGAGTGCCCACCCCGTGCTTCCTCGGCCGATCAGGGAACCGAGGCTTCCGAGTATCGCCAGTAGGGCCAGCGCGGCCGCCCCGTGCATGGCGTGGTGCGCGATCGCCGGGCGCATCCGCGCGGCCAGCCCGAGGATCACGAAGAGGACGCCGATGACGGCGGGGATGAGCGACGTGGCACTGCTGGAGTCGGATGCGAGCGTCACGACGATGCCGACGACGATCAGCGCGCAGCCGACGAGGATCGACCGGAGGGGCACATCGGCCTCCTGGTGGGGACGAGGGTCGATCCCCACGATGCTCTGCCGGGATGCCCGGGGCAAGATGACGAAGGGCCCGTCATGGCCACCTCCGGGATCGTCGGCGCCCGGGCCCGCGGCCCGCGCCGAGGCCCGGTGAGCGCTCAGCGGGCGAGCTCGCGCCGGGTGAACACGAGGTGAGCGAGGGCCGCGGAGCAGGCCGCCACCAGGGCGAGCACGAGCGCGTCGGTCGCGGGCAGGCGCCCCTGCGACAGGATCACGCCCGGGTCGTAGTAGTGGAACGGCGACAGCGGGCCGAAGGGCTCGGCGATCGTCCAGATGTCCGCCAGGTAGTCGAGCGCGTAGGCCACCAGCACGATCCCGGCGGCCCAGCCGACCGCTCGCCCGCCGCTGGGGGCGAGGGTCGCCACCAGCAGGGCGATGCCGCCGAACGCGAGGAACATCAGATACCCGCCGGCCGAGACGGCCGCGAGCGCGGCGGCGTCGACGCTCGCCAGGGCGCCCACGGTCGAGACGCCGACCAGGCCTCCCACGAAGCCGCCCGTGGCCACGATGGCGAGGCCCACCGCGAGCGCGGCCCACTGCGCGAAGACCCAGGCCCACACGGGAAGCGGACGGGAAAGGATGAGCTCGGCCTGGCCGGAGTCGAGGTCGCGGGCCAGTGCCGTCGCCATCGAGACCACCAGCGCCCCCTGGAGCGTCAGCGCGACAGGGTGTGCGTAGGCGGACCCCAGATAGCCGCCGGGAGAGGCCAGGTCGGAGCTGCCGGCCAGCGCCACGAGCGCGGGAGGCAAAGAGTCGACCAGCTGCCGGACGGCGTTTTGATCGACGCTCGCGTACGACAGCGCCACGATCAGCTCGAACAGCGCGAACCCCACGGTCAGCGCGACGATGCGCCCCCGCGCGCGCCACAGGCTGAAGAGGAAGATCTGGCTCATCGGGGGCCCTCGGCCTCCACCGACGCGTCGTCGTAGTAGCCGCGGAAGACGTCCTCGAGCCGGGGGCGCTCGATCGTCAGATCGACGACCGGCAGGTCGGCGAGCGCCGACAGCAGCGGGGTGGGCGAACCGCTCAGCACAAAGCGATGCGTCCCGCCCTCCACGCGATGCTCGCTCTCGGCGCCGGTCAGGTAGCGCTCCGCCTCCACCGGGCCGTCGAACTCGATCTGCACGATCCGCATCCGTCGGTCGCCGAGCTCGGCGGTGGGCGCGTCGAGCAGCAGTCGGCCCGCGCGCACCATGGCCACGCGGTCGCACACCCGCTCGACCTCCGCCAGCACGTGGCTGGAGAACAGAACGGTGTCGCCGCCTCGGGCGCGCTCGCCCAGCCAGTCGAGGATGCGCAGCTGCGTCACGGGGTCCAGGCCGCCGCTGGGCTCGTCCAGGATGGCCAGCGGGGGGTCGTGCTGCAGGGCCGAGATCAGCCCGAGCTTCTGCTTCATCCCCCGGGAGTACTGGCCGACGGGCCTGCCCAGGTCCGCCGTCGAGAACTGCACCACGTCGGCGAGCTCATCGCGCAGGCTCGGCGGGCGCGGATGCAGCCGGCCCAGCAGGTCCAGGGTGCGACTGCCGCTCAGCCCGGGGTAGAGGGCCAGCTCGCCCGGCAGATAGCCCACCTCGCGCAGCGCGGCGCGCCGGTCGCGCTCCACGTCGTGGCCCATCACCTCCACCCGTCCCCCGGAGGGCCGCAGCAGGCCGAGCGCAAGCCGGATGAAGGTGGTCTTGCCGGCCCCGTTCGGCCCGAGAAAGCCCAGCAGCTCGCCGCGCTCCACGCGCAGATCGACCGAGTCGATGCCGCGGTGGGCTCCGTAGCGCTTCGTCAGGCCGACGGACTCGATCGCGGGGGGCGGCACCACCGTCGAGGCTAGCCGACCGCGCTCGTGGAGCGGGGTGGGCCCGGCCCGGTGGTCGGGCTTGCGGCGTCCCGAATCGCTTGCGCGCGCGGGCCCGCTGGCCGACGATGCCTGTAACAAGAGGGGCGACCGATCAGCAACAGAAGGGTCACACCGTGAAGGCCACGCAGAAGCTGCACGAGCTGGGTCAGAGCCTCTGGCTCGACAACATCACCCGGGCGATGCTCGATTCGGGCCAGCTGCAGCGCTACATCGAGGACTACTCGGTGACAGGACTGACCTCGAACCCGTCGATCTTCGACAAGGCGATCAACACGGGCGACTACGACGAGGCCATTCGGGCCAAGGCGGCCGACGGCCTGCGGGGCGAGGATCTGTTCTTCGAGCTCGCCATCGAGGACCTTCGCCGGGCGGCCGATCTGCTGCGCCCCGTTCACGATCGCACCGACGGTGTGGACGGCTGGGTGTCGCTGGAGGTCTCTCCCGAGCTGGCCTACGACACCGAGAGCACGGTCACGGCGGCGAGGGAACTCCACGAGCGGGCCGACCGGCCCAACGTCTTCATCAAGATCCCGGGAACGCCGGAGGGCCTTCCGGCCATCGAGGAGTCGATCGCGGCCGGCGTGCCCGTGAACGTGACCCTGCTGTTCTCGGCCGAACAGTACGTCGCCGCGGCCCAGGCCTATCAGCGAGGGGTCCAGCGCCGGATCGACGCGGGTCAGAACCCCGCGGTCGCCTCGGTGGCGTCGGTGTTCATGTCGCGTTGGGACGTCGCCGTCAACGACCGCGTCCCGGCCGAACTCAAGGATCGGTTGGCGGTGGCCGTGGGGCAGGGGATCTATCGCGCCTATCGGGAGCTGATGGACTCCGACACGTCACAGCGGCTGGCCAACTCGGGCGGCCGTGTGCAGCGCCTGCTGTGGGCGAGCACCAGCACCAAGGACCCCTCGGCCCCGGACACGCTCTACGTGCACTCCCTCGCGGCGCCGTTCACCGTCAACACGATGCCCGACAACACGCTCGAGGCCTTCTTCGACCATGGCGAGGTCACCGGGTCGCTTCCGGCCGACGGCGGCGACGGGGATGCGACCCTCGCCGCGTTCGCCGACGCCGGCGTCGACGTGGACGCGGTGGCGGCCAAGCTGCAGTCCGACGGGGCCGCGGCGTTCGTCGCCTCGTGGGGCGAGCTGATGGGCCGCATCGAAAGCCAGAGCGCCGTCCTCCAGGCCTAGGCCGACGGCGCGGCCGCCTCTCGGCCGAGACGACTCAGCACCGAGGCGGCTGCGGCAAGCGTCGCCTCGACGTCGTCGGGGGTGGTGTTCCACCCCACTGCGGTCACGCGCATCACGCTGACGCCGTGCCACGACATGCCCGTGAAGAAGGCCGTGCCGTCGGCCTGAAGCGCCGCCACGACCCGCTCCGTAAACGCGTCGTCGTCCTCGCCCGACGGATCGAGGAACCGAACGAGCCCCTGGTTGGTGGTCACCGGCATCACCACCTCGGCGCCGGGCATCTCACCGAGCCCCGACACGATCCTCGCGACGGCGTCGCAGCAACGGTCGACCACCCCGGCGATGCCCGACCGGCCCAGCGCCCGGATGGCCGCATACACCGGGACCGCGCGGGCGCGGCGCGACCACTCGGGGTTCCAGTCGACCGGGTCGCGGGCCCCACCGTCCGAGATGTAGGGCGCCTCGGCCGTCATGGCGCCGCGGTGCGCGTCGCGGTCCCTCACCGCGACGAATCCCGCGTCGAAGGTCGTGTTGAGCCACTTGTGGCCGTCGACGATCCACGAATCCGCCTCCTCGACACCGTCCAGGTGCCCCCGATGCCGATCGGACACCCTCACCCAGAGGCCGAAGGCGCCGTCCACGTGGACCCAGGTGGACGGGCGCCGGCGGCAGAGTGGGATGAGCGTCCGAAAATCGTCGAACCTGCCGCCGTGGATGTCGCCCGCCGACAGGCAGACCACCACGGCGTCGTCGCCGGCCGCGCCCAGTGCCTCGGCCAGCGAGTCGGGGTTCATCCGCCCGCCGGCCGTGGCGACCCGGTGGACGTTCTCGGTGCCGATGCCCAGGAACTGGGCCGCCCGGTCGACGGTCTCGTGGCCGTGCTCTCCGCTGAGCACGCGCAGCGGGGGTGAGCCGCGCAGGCCCCGGCGCTCGGGATCCCAGCCACGGTCGAGGAGCAGCCTCCTCCGGGCCGCCGCCAGCGCCGTCAGGTGGGCCATCTGGCAGCCGGTGGTGAAGCCGAACGAGGCCTCGCCCGGGAGCTCGAGCAGATCGAGCATCCATGCGCCCGCCACCTCCTCGATCACCGCGACGGCGGGAGCGGTGGCGGTGATGCCGGCGTTCTGATCCCAGGCCGACGCCAGCCAGTCGGCCGCGATCGCGGCGGGGACGGCGCCGCCCATCACCCACGCGAAGAAGCGTCCGGCGTTGTTGCCCATCAGGCCGCCGTCCACGTCGCGTGCGAGCTCGTCGACGATCGTCACCGCGTCGGTCGGCCCCTCGGGCAGCGCCCGCCGCAGGCGCCGGCGCAGCTCGGGAGCACCCACCGTCGGGCCCACCGGGCGCTCGTCGCGACCGTCCAGCCATCGCAGCGCGTGATCGAGCGCGCGCTCCAGCGCGGCCCGCTCGGCGCTCGTGTCGGCCTCAGGCAGCATCGTCGGCCTCCATCGCGTCGGTTGAGGCTTGTCGCGCGTTTGGCCGGTGCACCACCACGTTCCCGTCCTCGCCCTCGCGCCGGCCCGGGATCATCCTGCCCGCCCGGCCGCGGCGCCGCGGCCCGTCGGGGTCGGTGCTGGAGATGTCCGCGAGGGGCTGGGCACGCGCCATGGCGGCGTCCTTCCGGGTGGTCTTCCGGCGTCGGATCCACCGTACGCCCCGAGCCGGGTTCGTCGCCACCGGCCGGCGGCGCCCGGCGGGCCGCGGGGCGAGGGTCGGGATCCGGTCCACGAAGCGGAGCGCACCACGATGGCGGGTCGGCCGATGAGGGCCGCGATCGGGGACGACGTGCTCGCCGAGAGCGATGGGACGGTCGTGGTCGAGGACAATCACCGCTCTCCGCGCGACAGCGTCGATCCGGAGCGCCTCGGGCCAGGCGGCGCCGCGACGGCCTGCTGTTGGAGGGGCCTCGCGAGAGGCCACTGGATCGAGGTGGACGGCCGGCGGGACCCCCGCGGCGCCGGGTACCACCACCGACCGTTCCCCTGGATCCGGAGGATCGGGGATCACGTTGCGTTCCGTGTCGGGGTTCGGGTGCACGAGGTGGACCCGCGCGATGGGACGCGGCAGGAAAACGCCGAATCATCGTAGAAATGCACCGTCGTGAGCGCGTCGGAGGGACTGCCCCCGCAGGCCGGTAGGTCGACCCCGCCCGTCTCGGCGCCGGGAACTAGACGCCCGTCGTGTTCACCGACGCTTCGCGAGACATAGGCTCGTCAACAGCAAGGAGGCAGCCGCGCTTCACGTGCCCACATCCCCGGCGCCCCTCGGCCACGGCCGTGCGCGGGCGACCACCATGACCACCCGACGCGCCGTCCGGGTGCTCCTTCATGCGGTCGATCGCAAGGACCCCTCGAGCCGGCGCCACAGCGAGCGCGTGGCCCACACGGCCTCCTTCATCGCCGGGCTCCTCGACTGGGAGCCCGACCGTGTGGAGCGCCTCCGCGAGGCCGCTCTTCTGCACGACGTGGGCAAGGTGGGCGTGCGGAGCAGCCTGCTGTTCAAGACGGGAGAGCTGTCGAGCGACGAGCGCCTGGAGCTTCAGGCGCACGCGGAGCGGGGCGCCGAGATCGCGGCACAGGTCCTCACGGGTGAGCAGGCGTCGTGGATCCGCGCCCATCACGAGCGGTGGGACGGGCGTGGGTACCCGGACGGTCTCGTGGGCTCGCGCATCCCGGAGGGCGCGCGCATCCTCGCCGTGGCCGACGCGTGGGACGTCATGACCTCGCGCCGCCCCTACAGCCCGCCCCGTCGCGCCGCCGACGCCCTCGCCGATTGCCTTCGGAACTCCGGCTCGCAGTTCTGGCCGCCGGCGGTGGCGGCCCTGCATCGCGCCCATCGGCTGGTTCCGCTGGGCAGCCGTTCGCCCGCGGAGCCCCCGGCTCGCAGGGCAACGAGTCCGTCGCGACCGGCTCCCGTCGGAGCTCGCTGAGCGGACCCGCGCGGTGCCACGCCGCGTCCCGGGGGCACGGATCGGGCGCTTTACCCCCGGGTGACACGCCCCGCGCGAACGTCGCTCGCGGTACCCCCCGGTACCCCGGCGCCGGCGCTCCGTGTGTTCTGGTCCATGGGGCGCCGGAGCTCCACACGGTCGTCCAGCGGTGCTCTACAGCGGCACCTCGACCACGGGCGGCGCCGTGGGAGCCGTGGTGTTGACGGGCGGCTCCGCGGTGATGGCCAGCGCCGTCACGCCGTCGAGGTCGGTGACCGCGACCGCTGCGAACGCCACGTCGCCCGCGGGCAGGAAGCCGCCGGAGGTCGCTTCGGTGCCGCGCACCAGCCAGAGTTCGTACTGTCGGCCGCGGGGCGGCTCCGGCAGGTCGGTCACGGTCAGGATCGCCCCCGAGCCGTCGGGCAGGACGCGCGCCTCGGCGGCGGCGCCGGGCGCCTCGGGCGTTCCCGCGACCGCCACGGTCCGCACCCCAGGGTCGTCGTCGCCCTGCAGGCTGATGTTCCAGGCGAGCAGTCCCAGTGCCGCCACGCCTGCCACCGCGGCGATCGCCGGCCATGCCCGCAGGCGGGAGAGCCGTCCGCCGCCCGCCCGCGCCGGGCCGGCCGTCGCCCCGGAGAGCTCGGCGCGCACGTCGGCGTCGCGGCGGACCTCGGCCATCAGGTTCTCGCGCAGCGAGGGGGGAGGGTCGACCTGCGGGACGTCCAGCGCCAGCGATCCCGCCGCGGCGCGCAGGCCCGCCAGCTCCGCGGCCAGCTCGGGGTCGTCCTCGGCCAGCTTCTCCACACGCGCCACCTCGGATGGTGTGGCCGCGCCCAGCGCCACGGCCGACAGCAGCTCGCGGATCTCGTCGCGATCGCTCACGGGTGCGCCGCTCCCGGGTCGCCGAGCATGGTCCGCAGGCGTTCGAGCCCGAGCCTCATCCTGCTCTTCACCGTGCCGAGCGGGAGCTCCAGCAGGCCCGCGATCTCGTGGTGGGTGAAGCCGCCGAAGTAGGCGAGCGAGATCACCTGCCCCTGCTCGGGGGGCAGGTCGTCGAGCCCCTGCCGAACATGGCCGGCCATCACCTCGGCAACGGCGTCCTCGGCCGCGTCGGGCGAGCGCTCGCGCGTCAACGCGACGCCCTCAAGGGCCTCCTGGCGCCGGGCGCCGGCGGCCTGGTTGCGCAGTCGGTCCACCCCTCGATTGTGGACGATTCCCAGCAGCCAGGTGCGCACGCTGCCGCGCGAGGGGGCGTAGCTCGCAGAGCGCCTCCACACCGACAGGAACGCGTCCTGAACCAGGTCCTCGGCCTCGGCGCGGTCGCCCAGCAGTCGAAAGGCGAGGCTGAACGCCACGCGGGCGTGCCGGTCGTACAGCAGCTCGAACGCGTCCGGGTCGCCGCCCTCGACCAGGCCGACGAGGTCCTCGTCAGCGAGGCGCGGCAGCTCGTCGCGTGGATCCGGAGGCGTCATGGGTACAGCTGAGACTACGGTCGATCGCCCCGTCCGGATCACGTCGAGGCCCCGGCGGGGGCGTATTCTCGCCGGCGATGTCCGGGCGCTTCTGCAGGCTCCTGCTGATCACCCTCGCCTGCGCGGTGCTCCTGGCGGCATGGCTGCCCGCGCCCGGTGCCGGGCAGGCCGGCGCCGAGGGGGGCTCGGCCGACGCAGCGGCCGAGCTTGCGCAAACCTACCGGCCCATCGTCCTCATGAAGGAGCAGACCGAGGCCTGCGACACGGACGGCGAGGCCTGGGATCCCGCGCCGGTCGACATCGTGCTCGGCAACCCCGAGGTGCGCCTGCTGGGGCCGGAGGGGGAGCTGGTGACCACGGCGCCCACCGCCAGGGACCTCTTCGAGGCCGGCCCGGACTTCAACCTGGACTTCCCGGGGAACTCGCTCAACCCCGGTTGTACCTATGAGATGGACTACCAGCGGTTCAAGCAGGGCCGGCCCGACGTGGTCTACGCCCACGTGACCAGCGAGGAGGGCGTCGAGGACCGCCTGGTGCTCCAGTACTGGTTCTACTGGTATTTCAACGACTTCAACAACACCCACGAGAGCGACTGGGAGATGATGCAGATCGTCTTCCCGGCCGCCACGGCGGAGGAGGCGCTGCAGGTCGAGCCCATCGAGGTCGGGCTCGCCCAGCACGCCGGCGGCGAGCGCGCCGAGTGGGACGACGACAAGGTGCAGAAGGAGGGCGTTCGCCCGGTGGTCTACCCGGCCGCCGGCTCGCACGCCACCTACTACTCGGGTGAGCTCTTCCTCGGCCGCGGCGCCAGCACGGGGTTCGGCTGCGACGACTCAACCGGGCCGCATCGCCGTGCCGACCCCGAGCCCCGGCTGATCCCAACCGAGGTCTCCGACCCGGACGCTCCCGACGCCTGGGTGGCGTGGGAGGGCCGATGGGGTCAGCGTGAGCGGGGCTCGTTCGACGGACCCACGGGCCCGATCACCAAGAAGCAGTGGACCGAGCCCATCACCTGGCAGGACGGCCTGCGCTCCCGCAGCACCGAGGTGCCGGGGCGGAACGTCTTCGGTCCGACCACGACGCAGGTTTTCTGCGACGGGGTGGCCATCGGCTCCTCGCTGTTCGTCGCCTTCGGCGAGTCGCCGATCCCCGGAATCGTCCTGATCGGGACCATCGTGCTGCTGTTCGGCGGGGCGGCCCGGGCGACCCGGTGGAGCCCCGCCGGCCCGCTGCCTCTGCGCCGCGTCCGCGGCCTGGGTCAGATCCTCCGCGCGGCGCGTCGCATGTACGCGCGCCACGCCACGACCTTCATCACCGCGGGGCTGGTGTTCATCCCGCTCACGCTCTTGGTCGTCGCCTTCCAGGGCGTCGTGTCGGGGCTCGAGCCGTGGCAGGCCGGCGAGCAGGCCGGTGGCGACGAGGAGACCTTCTCGCTGGCGCTCGCCCCGATCGCGGGCGGGCTGATGACCGCGATCGCGGCGGCGATCGTCAACGCGGTGGCGGCCACGACGATGCGCGAGGCGGATGGCGGGCGCCCGGCGACGGTGCTGCCGGTGCTGCGCGAGACGCTCCGCGCGGTGCGGTGCTTCGTGCCGCCGGTGCTGGGCGCCACGGCGGTCATCACGGCTCTGGTGCTCACGATCGTCGGAATTCCTGTGGCGATCTGGCTCCTCGTGCGGTGGCTGTTCATCACCCCGGCGGCGATCATCGACGGCCGCTGCGGCTGGGACGCGCCGCGCCGCAGCGTCGACGTCGTGCGCAGGCGCTGGTTCCGGACGGCCTGGGCGGCCGCGGTGATCAACCTCATCGCCATCGCAACCGGCCCGCTGCTGGCCCTGGTGCTGCTGTTCGTCACCGAGATCCCGCTGATCGCGATCAACATGTTCGGCGCGCTGATGTACGCGCTGGTGGTCCCCTACGCGGCGATCGCGACCGCGTACCTTTACCTCAGCAACGGCGAGCGGGCTGCGGAGCGGAGCCCATCATGACGAGCACTCATCGCGAATGGGACGCCGGCTCCTACCACGCCGTGTCGGGCCCGCAGCAGGAGTGGGGGCGGCGGGTGCTCGACCGGCTGCCCCTGGTCGGGGACGAGGTGGTGCTCGACGCGGGTTGTGGAACGGGTCGCGTGACGCGCCTGGTGGCCGAGCGCGTCCCGCGGGGCCGCGTGGTCGCCGTGGATGGCTCGCACGCCATGGTCGAGCGGGCACGCCACGAGCTGTCCGACCTGGCGGATCGGGTCTCGGTCCGTCAGTCCGACCTGCTCGATCTTGATCTCGACGAGCGTGTCGACGCCGCCATCTCGACGGCCACGTTTCACTGGATCCTCGATCACGAGCGCCTGTTCGGCCGCCTCGCCGCGGCGCTCCGCCCCGGCGGGCGGCTGACCTTCCAGTGCGGCGGGCTCGGCAACATCGCCGGCGTCATGGCGGCGATGGCGCCGGTCGCCGCGGAGGAGCCGTACCGCGAGCACCTGGCCGGCTTCTCGAAGGACTGGAACTTCGCGAGCGCCGAGGCGACGGCCAGGCGATTGGCCGGTGCGGGGTTCACCGAGGTCTCCACGTGGCTGGAGCCCGCGCCGGTGCGGCTCTCGCTCGGCGGCGAGGCCGAGGAGTTCCTCCTGACGGTCGTGCTCCGCCTGCACGCCGAGGCGTTGCCGGCCGAGCTCCGGGAGCCGTTCGCGGCGGCGAGCGCCGCGCGCGCCGCGCAGGACGGGGTGGTGACGCTGGACTACGTGCGGCTCAACGCCGACGCGGTGCTCAGGCGGTGAGCTTCCGCCGCGCCGGGGTCGGGTCGGTGCCGGCCGGGTAGGTCTGAAGCGGCGGCGCGCCCTCGCGCCACGAATCGAGGAACGGCTGCACGATGCGCCATTGCTCCTCCACCTCCTCGCCGCCCACCATCCAGTCGTCGCGTCCGGCCAGCAGCTCGCGCACCACGTTGGCGTACGGGCCTCTGACCGGCGGGCCGCCCAGCTCGACGGCCTCGGGCTGGCCGCTGGCGCCCCTCAGCGTCAGCCGCACGAAGGGCTCGAGCAGGCCCACGCGAAGCTCGCGGGGCGCATCGGTCTCGCCGGGCCGGAAGCGGACGACGATCTCGCCGCGGTTGCGGGCGAGGGCCTTGCCGGTGCGGAGCGTGAACCGGGCGCCGGCCCATCGCCGAGCGTCCGACTCCAGTGAGACGCGGGCGAACGTCTCGGTCTCGCGCTCCGGCGCGACCCCCGGCTCGTCGACATAGGCCGGCATCCGGCGCCCGGCGACGACCCCGGCGCCGTAGCGGGCGCGCAGGGAGCGCTCGCGGCAGTCGCGGGGCGATGGCGTGCGCACCTCGCGCAGCGCGGCGACGCGGGCTGGCGAGCGGGTCAGGGTCTCGTCGTCCAGCAGAACCAGCGACAGCACGGCGAGCAGGTGGTTCTGCACCACGTCGCGCATGGCGCCGACCTCGTCGTAGAACGACCCGCGGCCCTCGACGCCGAACGACTCGGCCATCGTGATGC
>JARFPS010000054.1 GCA_029288175.1 Miltoncostaea sp.
GTGTATAAGAGACAGGACCCGGCCCGAGCCCACCGACCGGCTCAGCACCGCCGGGGCGCCGTCGATGAAGCGTGCCACCACCTCGGCGCCTGCCGGCACCGAGGCGAACGCCCTCGACGGCGTCGTCTCGACCGGCACCGACAGCAGGTCCGCGGGCAGCCCCTCGCCCAG
Organism: Miltoncostaea sp.; assembly: GCA_029288175.1. Lineage (GTDB taxonomy): Bacteria > Actinomycetota > Thermoleophilia > Miltoncostaeales > Miltoncostaeaceae > JARFPS01. The sequence continues at coordinate 172 of JARFPS010000054.1, forward strand.
CGCGCCGCCCTCGACCTCGAGGATGGTGCCCAGCCGACGCCCGCCCAGCGGGGCCCCGATCAGCTCCGACCGCACGTCGGCCAGCGACGCGCCGGACGGCGTCCGGGTGAACGCCTCCGGATCGGTGACGACCAGCGTGCCGCCGCCGCGCACCCAGGCCAGGATGCCTTCGGCCATGGGCCGGTCGAGCACGTCCGCCCTGGGCAACCACAACGTGCGGGCGGCCGCCAGTCGCTGCGGCTCACGCTGCAGGCGCGTGTCGGCGTCGAACTGGAAGGCGCCGCCGTTCAGCGCGCCCAGCAGCGCGTAGGTCGAGTAGAGCTCGTCGCCGGACGTCCGGTAGCGATCACCGCCGTTGCGGTGCGGCTGAGCCTGCCCCTCGGAGGCCGTGGAGTAGAGGACCAGGTGCTCGGGGTCCTTCGGGTACGCGGGCAGCGTGGCACCGCGCATGGCGCCGGACACCGCGAGCATGGTGTCGTACAGCTTGCGGTTGGTGAAGCGCGGGTTCTGGCTGGCGAAGAAGCTGATGTCGGTCGCGCCGCCGCCGAGCGCCTGGGCCGTCCAGGTCCACAGGTCGGCCGGGCGCGGGTTGTAGCGCGAGTGCGGAAACGCCTGCACGACGATCCGGACGCGCTTGCCGGTCAGGTCGTGGAGGAACTTGGCCCCGAAGCCGGGGTTGTAGCGCCCGCGACCGCGACGGTCGCGCTCCGGGAAGCTCACGTAGGGATCGGCCTCGACGACGTCCGCGAACTCGGCGAGTCGCGTGTAGTCCCACGGCATGAAGCCGTTGATGAAGGCGTAGTCGTTGGGGCTGATGACCGCGTCGGGATCGAGTCGGCGGATGAGCGCGGCCTGCTCGCGCTTCATCGCGAAGAAGCGATCGCCGACGTACCGCGAGTAGGCGATCCACCGCAGCTGCTCGCGCGGGCTGCGGGTGCGCTTGGCGTTCCAGACCGGCGGACGCCGGCCGTACCGGCGCTGCACGTCGCGGCGCAGGCGCTTCGCATAGCCGCTCCCGACCGCCCGCCTGCCCGACGGCAGGAACACGATGGGCTCGTCGGACCCGGTGTAGAAGTTGACGTAGGGCAGGTTGCGATGGCGCCGCACGATGCGACGGATCTCCTTCAGCGCCTCCCGCCGGTAGCCGGGGTCGAGCAGGGACAGGCGCCGCGTGTGGGCCTCGGTGCGCGGGTTGTTGACGATCGCGGTCTTGTTCTCGAGCGCGTTGCGCGCGGCCCACACCTCCACGTTGACGTCCCACTTCAGCCCCGTCCGGCGGTACTGGCGCGCGAGCCGCGCCGGGTTGCGCCAGCCCGTGGGCTCCACCTCGGGCAGCGGCAGGGGCGGGAACGGCAGGGCGCTGACGCCGGAGAACCAGAGCCCGTTCTCGCCCGAGGTCCGGAGGATGCCGTCGATGGTCCGAAACCAACGGCCCGGGGGCACGAGCGGCCGCGTGCGGCCCTTGCGCCATCCCGGGAGCTCGTTCTGGTTGAGCTCGTGGCTCCAGGTCGTGGCCGTGCCGGCCTGGCGCTCGGCGGCGTCGGGGACTCCGCCCGCGACCGCGGGCAGGGCGGCTGCGGCGGCGAGGGCGGCCAGGGTGGGGAGAGCGCGCACGGCGCCGGGGATGATGCCCTCGCGGGCCGGACGGCTCAACGCTTGCGGGTGGGGCGCCGGCCGACCAGCGGACCGATCATCTCCCCCGGGGCACGATGGGGCCGGTCGTTCGGGAGTGGTGGACACGGACGACGAATCACCATCGCGAGGCAGCACGAGTCGGGCCTATGCTCGCTTTCCCATCGCACAAGGGAGGCAGCAGATGATCAGAGGGCTTGACTTCGTCGGCATCCCGTCCAGGGACGCCGAGCGCTCGCGCGCGTTCTATGGCGGGACGCTTGGCCTCCGGCCCGACGAGCACGCGGAGAACGAGTTCTGGGTGGGCGAGACCTGTGTCGCGATCTGGGAGCCGGAGAGCTTCGGCATGGAGTTCTCGCCCCAGAAGAACGGCCACCTCGCGCTGAACGTCGACGACGTCGACGCGAGCCGCGCGGAGCTCGAGGCCGCGGGCGTGGAGTTCGTGATGGACACGATCGACAGCGGCGTCTGCCGGATGGCGCTGTTCGTCGACCCCGACGGCAACGACCTCATGCTCCACCACCGCTACGCCCCCTACGGGTGAGGCGACGGCCGGCGCGTCACCGCGCAGACGACGCGGCACGGCCGGGCGGGGGCGGGGGCTGCTCGACGGACGTGACCAGCCGGCGGATGCTTCGGAGCATGCGCTGCTCCATCGCGAAGTCCATCGGTCCGTCGACGGCGAGAGCCACCCGCTTGGACCACGACGGGGCGCGCAACGCCTCGATCCGGGTCCGGACAAGCACCCGGCAGGCGCCGGGCGACGCCGGCTCGATGTAGATCGACCACGAGCGGCGCGGATCGGGGGTCGTGTCGCCGATCGGTCCGGACTCGCCGAAGCAAACGCGACGGCCCGTCTCGACGTCGGCCACCGGGATCCCCGGGGCGTCGGGATGCAGCTTGATCGTGTCGCCGACCGCGAGGAACTGGTGCTCGGGCATGACCGCCTCCACATTGCGCACCGGGATCCGGACCAATCGCTCGAGCAGCTCGTACGAGTAGAAGCCGGCCCGGCCGAGCCCGAACTGCACCACCCAGGGCCACACCTCCTCGGCGTCGGCGGCGACGGTGATGGCTCTGGTGAAGGTCCGGACCGCGTCCGGCGCCAGCTCGTCGCCGGGCCAGGATCGATCGCGCTCCGCGGGACGCGAGCCCCAGTTCGCGAGCCAGCGGCGCGACAGCGGCCAGGTGATCAACGTCGCGGCCGCGATGACGAGCCCCTCGATCCCCTCCGCCGCGAAGCGGAGGGGACTCCTCAGGGCCGGCTGGCGCTCGGCGGCCACCGGACCGTCCGGCCCGACGACCGCGCTAGCGGTAGGAGTCGATCAGGATCTGAGCGACCTCGGGGCGGGTGAACTCCTCGGGCGGCATCTCGCCGTTTCCGAGCATCTCGCGCACCTTGGTACCCGAGAGGAACACCCGGTCCTCCGGTCCGGCGGGCGAGGTCTTCGCCGTGGCCATGCTGCCGGTGAGCTTGCACCAGAAGCTGTGCTCAAACTTCATCGGCTCGATGGCCAGCTCGTCGCGACTCACGTCGTCGAAGATGTGCTGGGCGTCGTAGGTGCCGTAGTAGTCGCCGACCCCGGCGTGGTCGCGACCCACGATGAAGTGGGTGCAGCCGTAGTTCTGGCGCATGATCGCGTGAAGGATGGCCTCCTTGGGCCCGGCGTAGCGCATGGCCGCGGGCAGCACGCCCAGAACCACGCGGTCGGACGGGTAGTAGCCCTCCATCAGCGCCAGGTAGCACGCCATGCGCACGTCGGCGGGGATGTCGTCGCTCTTGGTCTCGCCCACGAGCGGATGGATGAACAGCCCGTCCACGCTCTCGAGCGCCACCTTGGTGATGTACTCGTGCGCCCGGTGGATGGGGTTCCGCGTCTGGAAACCCACGACGGTCTTCCAGCCGAGCTCGTCGAAGCGGGCGCGCGAGGCCGCGGGGTCGAGGCGGTGCTTCTCGGAGGCGTCGTCGAGCCCCATGCGCGCGGCCACGCGCACCGGACCGGCCACCGCGGTGGTCGGGTGGGCGTAGAGGCCGGCCACCCCCGGGTGCGCCTCGTCGGTGGTGCCGAAAACCTTGGCCGCCTCGCGCGTGGGGTCGAGCTCGTACCGCTCCTCCACCTCGATGACGCCGAGGAAACGACCGTCGCCGTCGACGAGCTCCAGACGGTCGGCGGTGCCGGCGGCCGCCAGCTCGTCCGACGACACGCCCAGGGTGATGGGGATCGACCAGGCCAACCCGTTGGGCAGGCGCATCGACTCCACCACGGACTCGTAGGCCTCGGAGCCCATGAACCCCTCGAGCGGCGAGAAGGCGCCCACGCCGATCAGGTCCAGATCGGCCTGCTGGCGGGCGGACAGGGTGACCGAGGGTCCCCCTGAGGACGTCAGGTCGGGATCCAGGCGGTCGACCAGCGTGCCGCCGTGCGGTGCGATGGGGCCACTCATATCCCGGCTCCGTCGACGTTGTCGACCGTGGTCACGTTGAGCAGCGTGTCGGCGCGCAGGCCGAGGCGGAGCGTCTCCAGCGGAATCACCTCGTCAGGGGGGATGTTCCCCAAGTTCACGTTGGGGCCGAACTTCTGAATGAACCAGACCTGCTGGGCCTTCTGAGGGGCCTCGAACAGGAGCTGGTGGGGGTCGATGGCGTGGACGATCTCGTCGATGAGACCCATCCGCACCTCGCCGTCGCCCCGGAAGATACCCGCTGTGCCGCTCTCCCGCGCCTCGGTGATGACCTTCCAGGCCCCCGCCCGCAGCTCCGCCTCGATCAGCTCCACCCAGCGGTAGGGGGCGATGACCACGTCGAGGTCCTTCGAGCCGACCTCCGAGAGCACGATGAAGTCCTGGGCCAGGTTCTCGATGTAGGCGAGCTTAGCCTCGTGGGGCAACGCCACCGTGCCGTCCGACACCTCCACGTGGGTCAGACCGAGGTCCGACACCCAGCTGCGCCAATCGTCGAACTTCTGCTGGGCGATCGCCAGCTCCCAGAGAGTCCCGCCAAGGACGGTGGAGATCCCCGCCGAGCGGTACAGGGCGAGCTTGTCGCGCAGCTGACGGCTGACGTAGGACGTGCCCCAGCCGAACTTGACGATGTCGATCATGTCGCCGCAGCTGTCGAGCAGGCCCTCGACCTGGTCCAGCGTCATGCCCTTGTCGATGACGTGGGTCAGGCCCACCTGCCGGGGGCGGGGAGGGCGCCCGGGCAACGAGAGGAAGTCGGCCCCACCGGGCGACCCGGTGTGGGGGTCGGTCGTCATTCCCAGCTTGTCGTCGCTCATCCCGCCGCCTCCGCCGCCGCGTTGCCCGCTCGCCTGCCGAACACCACCGTGTCCAGCAGGGAGTTTCCCATCAGACGATTGGTGCCGTGGACGCCGCCCGCGATCTCGCCCGCGGCGAAGAGGCCGGCGACCGTTGTGCGGGCGTCCGAGTCGATCGCCAGCCCGCCGTTCCGATAATGCAGCACGGGAAAGACCAGCACTCGCTCCGCGGTGATGTCGATGCCCGCCTTCGCGTAGCGGTTGTGCACGTAGGCCAGCCGCTCGGCCGTGAACCCCGCCCCGTGCTCACGGTCGATCGCCGACGTGTCGAGCCAGACGGCCCGCGCGCCGTTGGGCGCAGCGACGCCGCGCCCCGCGCTGACCGCGTCCTCGATCCCCTGCGCCACGACGTCGCGCGGGGCCATCTCGTCCACGAAGCGCTCACCGTGGACGTCGTGCAGCGTCGCGCCGTAGCTGCGGGTGGTCTCGGGCAGCGCGTAGCCCGCGAGCGCCTCGGGCCACACCGAGCCGGTCGGATGGCGCTGCCAGCTGTCGAGGTCGCGCCCCTCGGCTCCGAGCGCGAGCGCCAGCTCGAGCAC
>JARFPS010000064.1 GCA_029288175.1 Miltoncostaea sp.
CCCCCCCCCCCCCCCCCCCCCCCCCCCCCCCCCCCCCCCCCCCCCCCCCCCCCCCCCCCCCCCCCCCCCCCCCCCCCCCCCCCCCCCCCCCCACTAGACAATCTTCGTCGGCAGCGTCAGATGTGTATAAGAGACAGGCGCACCGGCGCATGAGCGCGGAGCGGCTGGGCAGCGAGCTCGCGGTGTCGCCGCGGACCATCCTTCGCGACGTCGAGGCCCTGCGTTACGCCGGGGTCCCCATCTCCACCGTGCGCGGGCCGGGTGGCGGGATCGAGCTCCGCGAGGGCTTTCGCACGGAGCTCACCGGGCTCAACACGGACGAGGCCCGGGTGCTCCTGATCGCCGGCGTGCCCTCGCTTGCCCGACGGCTGGGTCTGGCGGACGCCGCCGACTCGGCGCGCCGCAAGCTTCTTCAGGCGCTTGCGCCGGAGCACCGCGCCATCGCCGAGGGTCTCGACGACTGGCTCCGTGTCGAGATGCCGGAGCCCCGGGAGGCAGGCGATGACGCAGACCGGTTGACCCGCCTGGTCAGGGCCATCCATGAGGGCCGGGCGGTGAGGCTGCGGTCGTGGGGCGGCCGTCCACGCGACGTTCGGCCGCGGGCGCTGGTGGTCGGGCCGCGCGGATGGCGGCTGGAGCTCCACGACGACGGGCCGGTTGCGCTCGACGACATCCGCGAGATGCGGCTACTCGGGCAGACGTTCGATCCCCCGCAACCCGACTAGGCCCGTCCAGGGGCCGGCTCAGCCGTCGCGCTCCTCGCCCCGGCCCGCGCTCTGCCCGGGGCGGACCTCCCGCTCGGCCAGCTCGCGGAACTCGTCGGGAACGAGCGCACGCTTGGAGAGCGCCGGGGTGGCATAGCCCACCGACGTGCGTCCGAATCGCTCGCGCACCGAGTCGACCGACCGATCGAGGGCCAACCGGGCGGCGCCGGTGGGCGAGCTCTGGCGGTGGGGATCGTCGCGGGCGACCGGCAGCTCCAGCTGCACCTCCGGCTGGTCGTCGAGGTTCGACACCGAGATGGCGAGCAGCGTCACCTCGCGCTCGTCCGGATGGTCGGCGAGCGCCGCCCGGGCGAGCTGCTCGGCGACCTCGCGCAGCGTCAGGGTCGAGGCGACGGGCTCATCGAGCGTGAGCGAGCGCGTCACGCTGCGCAGCCCGCGGAAGCGCACGCGCACCGTCACCGTCCGTCCTGCCCGGCGGGCGGCGCGCAGACGGGCCGCCACGCGATCGGCGAGGTGGCCCAGCACCTCGCCGAGCACCTGGTCGGTGGGGATCACGCGCCCGAGGGCCGACTGCGCCCCCACGGAACGTCCGCGTCCGGCGCTGCGCACCTGGCGCGGATCGTCGTTGTTGGCCAGCGCGTGAAGCTTGGAGCCGACCTGCCCGCCGACCAGGGGCGCCAGATCGGCGCGCGACGAGCGGGCCAGCTGGCCGATGGTGGTGATGCCGTCCGCGGCGAGGCGTGAGGCCGTGGCCGGGCCGACACCCCAGACAAGGCCCACCGGGAGCGGGTCGAGGAACTCGCGCTCGCCGCCCGGCGGCACCACGACCAGTCCGTCGGGCTTGGCTACCTGGGACGCGATTTTGGCCAGGTGCTGCGTCGTCGCCGCGCCGATGGAGATCGGCAGGCCCACCTCGTCGCGCACGCGCGCGCGGATGGCGCGGGCGATGGCGTCGGGCTCGCCGAACAGACGACGCGATCCGCCCACGTCGAGGAACGCCTCGTCGATCGAGATCCGCTGCATCGCCGGGGTGTAGGCGCCGAGGATGTCCATGACCTCGTCGCCCAAGCGCTGATAGTCGGAGAAGCGCCCCTTGACGAATGTCAGGTCGGGGCAGAGCTCGCGGGCCCGCCCGCCCGCCATGCCGCTCGACACCCCGAAGCGCTTCGCCTCGTAGGAGGCGGCCAGCACGACTCCGCCGCCCACCGCGATCGGCCGGCCCCGCAACTCGGGGCGCAGAAGCTGCTCCACCGACGCGTAGAACGCGTCCAGATCGGCGTGCAGGATCGACGGCCGCTCCGACACCGCCTCAGCATAGGGAACGCATGTTCCCGTGACGAGGGCGGAATCAGACGGCCGATTCGTCCTCGTAGGTGAAGTCCTCGGGGAAGGTGACCGCCTTGCGCCACCAGCGCTCCGTGGCTGCCGCGTCGGCGTGGGCCAGGTCGAGGCCGTTCCAGATGAAGGCCCGCTCCATCTGCTCGCCGAGCGCCAGCAGCCGATCGGCGGTCGCGACCTGCTCTTCGCTCCAGGCGGAGAGGGCGTCGTCGAGATCGGCGTGCTCTTCCATCGCGCGGATCAGGCCGGCGGTGTTGGCCTGCCCCTTGAACACGCCCGAGCCCGTGAAGGGCTGTGCCACCGACCCCGCGTCGCCCACCAGGCACATGCGGTCGCGGCCGTAGGAGGGCACGCGCGAGGTGTAGATCAACTGGACGTACGTCTGCGTCGTGTCGGTCACGATCGCGCCGTAATCCTCAGGGAGGGCGGCTGCCATCGACTCCTTCAGGTCGGCCTCCCGCTCGGGGCGCATCTCGCCGGGCGGGATGGTGCCCGTGCGGCGCGTCCCGGACCGATCCACCATGAAGCCATCGAGCTCGTCGGGCGGCAGCGGGATATAGGCGGCCCAGTTGACGAGCCGCCGACCCGGCTCGGTTGAGCCGTTCTCGTCCGGTACGAGGTAAGCCACCATGTTGCCCCGGCCGTCCCGGTACGACAGTCGCGGCATGGTGGAGCCGGGGACGCCCGGGTCGCGCATCCGCGCCTCCGGCAACAGGCCGCGCCACAGCATGTAGCCGCGATAGTCGAGCGTCGCGTCGGGAAACAGCAGCGATCGCCCCAGGGACCGGTAGCCGTCGGCGAAGATCGCGAGGTCCACCTCCTCCGATGTGCCGTCGTCGAGCTCTAGGCGCACGCCGTCGTCGAGCGTGGTCCCGCCCTTCACGCCACAGCCCCCGCGGTAGCTCTCGTCGGGGACGCGACGGCGTAGCTCGTTCCAAAGGGCGCTCCAATGGAACACGGCGATACTCAGCGGCATCTCCCAGGGCACGTGCCCGCGTTCCGGCTCATCCTCGGTCCGGATGATGAACGGCATCGACGTGCTCACCAGGTGGGGAAACCCCGGGTCGAGGAGGTCGGCGGCGATGAGCGATTCGAGCACGGGCAACGGTGTTCCGATGCCGCCGCCGCGTCCCACCAGGCCGCCGCGCGAGCGTTCGAGAACCCGCACTCGATGTCCTGCTCGCGCGAGCAGGATCGCCGCCGAGCATCCGGCGATCGAGCCTCCGACGATTGCGATGTCGAGCTGCTTCATGGAGTGGTGCGGAAAGCGCCGCGTGACGGTGCCTGCGCGTGCCCTTCCGTGGAGGGGCGATGGACGGAAGGCACCGTACCGCGACCTCGGGCCGATCGCTCAGCGGCCGATCACCCGTCGTGCTGGGAGGCCATCGTGATCGCCACCTTGCCGCGGGCCTCCCCGGAGGTCAGGCGGCGCACCGCCTCGGGCGCCTCGTCGAGCGGGAAGGTGCGATCGAGCGCGGGTGTGACGTCCCCGTCGTCGATCATCGCGGCCAGGCGGTCCAGGCCCTGGTCCTCCTTGGAGACGAACGAGGTCAGGCGCTGGCGCGTGAGGCGCGACAGCAGGAGCGCCCGCAGCTGGCGGTCCACGCCGCCGATCCACGTCCCTCCGCCCTCGCCGCCGACGATGACGAGTCGTCCCGCGGGGTCGAGGGCGCGACGCAGGGCCGACAGGCGGTTGTTCCCGCCCGCGTCCAGGATGAGGTCGTAGCGCTCGCGCTCCGCATCCACGGGATGCTCCGCGTAGTCCAGCGCCCGGTCGGCCCCGAGCGCGCGCACCAGGTCGAGCTTCGGTCCGGCCGCCATTCCGGTTACCTCGGCCCCCAGGGCGTGGGCGATCTGAACCGCGAACGAGCCGACTCCGCCCGATGCGCCGAGCACGAGCACCCGCTCACCCGGCTGAAGTCGGCCCACGTCCGTCAGGCCCTGCAGAGCGGTGAGCCCCGAGACGGCCGTCACCGCGGCC
>JARFPS010000079.1 GCA_029288175.1 Miltoncostaea sp.
CGCCGCGGCTTGCGCATCCGGCTCGACGCCCGCGCTCGACTGCGCGAGCGCGGGCGTCACGCCGAACGCCAGCGCGACCAGAATCGGAGCGACCAGACGGGAGAGGCGGATCACGACGGTGACGACCCCCGTGGGGCGCGCGCCAGGGCGGCGTTGCCGATCCGTCGCTGCCGGCAGGAGCCGGGGCGGCGGCGGCGTAGAACGCCTCGGACACCTTCCTGCAGGACTCGATCGTACCAAAGGGGCTATTCTGGCCGCTTCCGGTCGGGCACCCTGATGTCGAGGGTCCTCGGGATCGGGCACCCTCCGCCGCCGTCGGCCCGGACCACCGCCATGCAGACAGGACGCTCGAGCACCGGGAACCACGTGACCTCGTCGTTGGGACCCACTGACGGCGCTCGTTACGACGAGCGCTTCGCGAGCCGCGCCGCCGGGATCGTCTCGTCCGCGATGCGCGATCTCATGGCGCTCTCGGAGCGGCCGGACATCATCTCCCTGGCCGGCGGGTTCCCGGACACCGAGTCGTTCCCCCGCGCCATCTGGGACGAGGTGTGGGCGTCCGTGACCGCCGACCACATCGCATCCTCGCTCCAGTACGGCCCCACCGAGGGGCTCTCCGAGCTCCGCGAGCGCATCTGCGAGGTGATGGCTCACGAGGGCGCGTCCGCGCGACCGGACGACATCATCGTGACGACCGGCGGACAGCAGGCGATCGACCTGTCGATCCGCACGTTCGTCGATCCCGGCGACACGGTCCTCGCCGAGGGCCCCACCTACCCCGGCGCGGTTCCCTCGTTCACGACCTACGAGGCGGACGTCCACCACATCCCGCTCGACGAGGACGGGCTCCGCGTCGACCTCGTCGAGGAGCGCCTGGCGCATCTCGCCGCGGCCGGCATCCGCCCCAAGCTCCTCTACACGATCCCCAACTTCCACAATCCGGCGGGCGTGACGATGTCGCTCGAGCGCCGCCACCGGCTGATCGACATCGCGCACCGGCACGAGCTCCTCATCGTCGAGGACAACCCATACGGCCAGATCCGGTTCGAGGGCGAGCCGCTCCCCACCCTGTGGGAGCTGGACGGCGGCGAGGGGTGGGTCGTATACCTCTCGACCTTCAGCAAGATCCTCGCCCCCGGAATGCGCGTCGGCTGGGTGGCGGCCCCCCAACCCGTGCTCCGCAAGATGAACCTGGGCAAGCAGGCGGCGGACCTGTGCTCCTCGACGCTGGCCCAGCGATTCGTGATCGAGTACATGCGTCGCCACGACTGGCGAGAGCACGTCGCCCGCCTGAACGACGTCTACCGCGGCCGGCGCGACGCCATGCTCCGCGCACTCGAGGAGGAGTTGCCGGCCGAGGCCACCTGGCTGACACCCGCGGGGGGCCTGTTCGTCTGGGCGACCCTCCCGGACTTCGTCGACACGCGCGACCTGCTCGCGCAGGCGATCAAGAACCAGGTCGCCTTCGTGCCCGGCCGGGGCGCGTTCGTCCCGCCGCGGGGCGAGGGCGACCCGGACCGCGGCGCCCATTCGCTGCGGCTCAACTTCAGCGGCGTTCCGGAGCCCGTGATCTCGGAGGGCGTGGCCCGGCTGGGCCGGACCGTCGCGAGCTGGGTCGAGCTCCATCGCGCCCTCGGCGGCGCCTGATGCGGGTCGCGGTGCTCAAGGGCGGTCGCTCGTTCGAGCGCGAGGTGAGCCTCCGATCGGGGGTCAACGTCGAGGCGGCGCTCACACGCCTCGGGCACGAGGTGCTCCCGGTGGACGTCGACGGGCGGCTGGTGCGGACGCTCCGCGCCGAACGGCCCGATGCCGCCTTCGTCGCTCTGCACGGGCTGGGGGGCGAGGACGGCACGGTGCAAGAGCTCCTGGAGATCCTCGAGATCCCGTACACCGGTTCGGGCGTGCTCGCCTGCGAGCGATCCATGGACAAGGTCGTGGCGAAGGCGCATTTCGGAGGCTCGGACATCCCCACCCCGCCGGCGTTCGCCTTCAGCCAGGGCGCCTTCCGAGAGCTCGGCGCCGCGGATGCGCTTCCCGACATCGAGGCCCGGCTCGGCCTTCCGCTCGTTGTCAAGCCCGCGAAACAGGGCTCCGCGCTCGGAATCACCGTCGCCCGCACCGCGGCCGAGATCCCCGGCGCGATCATGGCGGCGCTCGCCTACGACGATCGTGTGCTGATCGAGCGCTTCGTCCCCGGACGCGAGCTCGCGATCTCCGTGATCGGAAGCGCCGAGCCTGTGGCGTTGCCCGTCGTCGAGCCGGTGCCGATCGGCCGCGACTTCTACGACTTCGAAGCCCGCTACACGCCGGGACTGACCGAGCTGCACGCCCCGGCCGACCTCTCGCCCGAGGTCGCAAGCGCGGCCGAGCGACTGGCCCTCAGGTGCTACGCCACCCTCGGGTGCCGGGGGGTCGGGCGCGTCGACATGATCCTCGACCCGGACGACCGGCTGTGGGTGCTCGAGGTCAACGCGATTCCGGGCATGACGGACACGAGCCTCCTGCCGTGCGCCGCCGAGGCCTCGGGGCTCGGGTTCGACGCCGTCGTGGGGAGGGTCCTCGACGACGCTGCCCTGGGGGCCTAGTGAGCCGCCCCGGAGGGAATCAGCGGCGAGAGGGTGGAGTCGCCGACGGGGTCGTCACCACACGGACCGGCGATGCCGGTCCGCCGCAGTCGTTCCCCCGACGGTGAATCACCCGGTTGGGGGGCAATGTGCGCCCCGCCGCTCCGACGCGCCTCGGTGAGCCGCCCCCACGGCGCCCCCGGCCCTCCCCGCTGGACGGCCGAGGGTTCGTCCCGCCCCGGCGTTCGCCGAGTCGGCGGGCCGCTGGCGTCCGGGACGACCGTCCCGCGCGCACATGACGGGACCCGACGGCCGGAGACGTCCTTCTATCGTCGGTCCCATGCGAATCGCCGGCCCCCTCCTCGTCGCGCTGGTGGCGCTCCTCGTCGGGTTGCCCTCGGCGCTCGGGCACACGGACGTGGTCGCGACGATCCCCGCCGAGGGTGCCCGTCTTGCGAGCGCACCCGCCGAGGTGCGCGTCACGTACGGCCAGCCGCTCCTGTCGGTCGAGGCGGCGGCGGTGAAGGTCGAGGGAACCTCGGTCGCCGGGCGCCCCCGGCTGGCGCGCGCAGACGCCGGCACGGTTGTGATCCCGGTCGTCGACGAGCGCACGGGCGCCCACGCGGTCTCGTGGACGGTGCTTGCGGCAGACGGCCACGCGCTCGCCGGGACGATGTCGTTCTCGGTTCGCGGTCCCGCCATGCCCGCGATGCTCCGCCCGGTCTCCGACGCCCTGCTCGCGGCCGGCGTCGAGCTTCGGGCCGTTGCGTCGGCCGCCGCCTGAGCGGCCCGCCCGCAGGCCCGATCCGACTCAGCCGCGCCGCCGCCGCCGCCGGCCCTGCCAGACGAGGATGCCGGCGGCGCCGATCACGAGGCCCAGCAGGACCGACGTGAAGATCACGTAGACCAGGGGTCCCGAGGTCGACCCGAACACCCAGTCGACCTCGGCGTCCTGGCCGTTGCGGGTCACGAACAGGACCAGGTAGATCAGCGCGACGGCCGCGAGGATCGCGATCGTGATGCGCTTGGTGTTTCGCCGTCCGCCCGCCTCGTCCTGGGCGGTCGGTGTCTGCGTCTCGGTCACGGCCGCGGCTCCTCGGGTCGCCGTCTGCCGTGTGTATACCCGCTCGGGCCGCCGGAGGATCCGCGGCCCGAGCGCTGCTCAGGCGATCAGCAGGTGACGGTCAGGTGGAAGTCGCGGTTCGTGAGCGTGCCGTCCATGGACCAGGTCGCCACCTGCACCGCGTTCACGTTCCCGCTGACGAGTCCGGCGGCGGCGAAGCCCCTGTTGTTGTTGCCGACCGCGGTCCCGCCGTCGCCCTGCTGGGCGACGAAGGTGCAGGCCGCGACGTCCTCGGGGAACTCGATCCGGTATCGGCCGGTGTCGGTGCTGTCTCTTATACACATCTCCGAGCCCACGAGACATATCT
>JARFPS010000177.1 GCA_029288175.1 Miltoncostaea sp.
GCCCGCAGCGCGGCCGGCGCGTCGTCGCCCCAGCGGGCGGGCATATCGCGGGGCACGACGCCCCGGAGATAGGTCTCGAGCGGCACGCGGTTGATCAGCCGCAGGCGGCGCGGGCCATCGGCGGCGAGCACCATCCGGCCGCGGTAGCTCCGCTCGGCCGACGGGCGGCGCGGGCCCCAGGCGATCCCCTGGGCGCCGCGCGTGGAGATCGTCAGCGGCCCGACCATCCTCACGCCGCGCTCACCGGCGCGCGTGACGGCGATGCCGCCGTCGCGGGTACGGGCGACGGCGACCGTGACCCCGGAGGGCACGGTCAGGCGGCGGCGGCCTCCGGAGTCGAGGATCGTCACAGCACCCTTCGAGGACAGGGCGAGGCGCGGGCGGCCCTCGGCGAGGAGCACCCGCATCGATCGGTTGGGCGTGCGCCCCAGCGCCGTGCCGCGGTAGTAGTGGCGCAGGATGCGCGCGGCGCTCCACCCGGCGCGGGCCCGCCCGAAGGCGCCGTACTGGGACATCCCGACCCCGTGCCCCCATCCGCGCCCCTCGAAGCGGAAGGTCACGCGCTCACCGTCGTCGGACTGCGGTACGGCGGCGGGTACGCCCGGGCCCAGGAGGGCGATGCCGACGACCCCCGCGAGGGCCGGCCGGAACGCGCGGAGGGCGGATGACGGTCGGGAGCGCACGGCGCAGAACGCTAACCGGTGCGCGGCGAGCGCCAAAGCCGGCCGGCCCGAGGCCCTCGGACCCCCCGACGACGAAGGGGGGTCGGCGCCGGAGGAGTCGGAGGTGTCGCATTCAGGTGAGTGACGTCGACGTCTTCCGGCGTGCGTCACAGCGACTCGTGCTGGTCCCTACGTCGGCGGGTATCCGGATGGCGAGATCCCCCGAAAGGGGGATCGTCGAGATACCTTTGAGCGGTTCAGCGACCGCCGTACTGACGCTCGTAGTACGCGCGGTACTCGCCGCTCTTGATCGGCTCCCACCACTCCCGGCGCGACGTGTACCACTCCACCGTCTGGGCCAGCGCCTCGGGGAAGCCGCGCGAGGGCTCCCAACCGAGCTCGCGCAGGCGGGTGGTGTCGAGCGCGTAGCGCCGGTCGTGTCCCGGCCGGTCCTCGACGTGGGCGATCAGGCTCTCGTCCCGGCCGGTGAGCTCCAGGATCCGCTGCGTGATCTCGATGTTCGGAGCCTCGTAGCCGCCGCCCACGTTGTAGACCTCGCCCGCCGCGCCCGAGTGCAGCGCGGTCCAGATGCCCTCGCAGTGGTCGTCGGCGAAGATCCAGTCGCGCACCTGCATGCCGTCCCCGTAGACCGGCAGGGACAATCCGTCGAGCGCGTTGGTGACGAACAGCGGGATGAGCTTCTCAGGGTACTGACGGGGGCCGAAGGTGTTGGAGCCCCGCGTGATGACCACGTCCATCCCGTAGGTGCGGTGCCAGGCCAGCACCTGCAGGTCCCCGCCGGCCTTGCTGGCCGAATACGGGCTCGACGGGTTGATCGGGTCGGTCTCCTTGAAGGCGCCCGAGGGGATCGAGCCGTACACCTCGTCGGTGGACACCTGCAGAAAGCGCCCCACGCCCGCGGTCCGGCAGGCGTCCAGCAGCACGGCGGTGCCCAGCACGTCGGTCTGGATGAACTCGCCGGGGTCGAGGATGCTGCGGTCGACGTGGCTCTCGGCGGCGAAGTTGACCACGGCGTCGACACCCTTCACGGCCTCGGCGACCGCCTCGGCGTCGGCGATGTCCGCGTGGACGAAGCTGTAGGCGGGATGGTCCGCCACATCGGCGACGTTCTCGGGGTTGCCGGCGTAGGTGAGCTTGTCGAGGTTCACGACCTCCGCCCCGCGCTCGATCGCCATATGGACGAACGCGGAGCCGATGAACCCGCATCCGCCGGTGACGAGCAGCTTCATTCCGTCTCCTTGAGGTAGTCGGCCAGCGCTTCGCGCCAGTGTCGCAAGCGGGGGGCGCCGGGACGCGAGGACACCAGGGCGGAGTTGGCGGGCCGGGGGGCCGGTCGCCCCAGGTCCTCGGTGGTGATCCGTCCGACCCGGCACTCGATGCCGGCGAGCTCGAAGACGGCCTCGGCGAGACCGGCCCAGGTCACCGAGCCGGCGCCGGCGGTGTGGTACACGCCGGGGGGCACCACGAGCAACTCCTCGATGGCCCGCGACAGCTCCTTGGTCCAGGTGGGCGAGCCCTCCTGGTCGTCGACCACGGACACCTCGTCGCGCTCGGCGCCCAGCCGGCGCATCGTGTCGACGAAGTTCCCGCCGGCGGCGCCGTACAACCAGGCCGTGCGCGCAACCCTGGTCCCGCTCGGGTGAGCTTCGATCGCCGCGCGCTCCCCGGCGAGCTTCGTCCGGCCGTAGACCGATGCCGGGGCCACGGGGTCGTCCTCGCGATAGGCGCGCCCGGCCGAGCCGTCGAAGACGTAGTCGGTGCTGGGATAGACCAGCGTCGCCTCGGCGCTCGCGGCGGCGCGCGCCACGATCCCCGTGGCCTCCGCGTTCAGGCGCTCCGCCTGCTCGACGTGGTCCTCGGCGCCGTCCACGTCCGTCCACGCCGCGCAGTGCACGATGGCGTCCGGCCGCACGTCGTCCACGCAGGCCGTCACAGCCGCGGCGTCGGTCACGTCGACGTCGAGGTCCACAGGCGTCACCTCGTGGCGCTGCGCGAGGCGCGCGACGAGGTCGGTACCGAGCATTCCGGCGGCGCCGGTGACGAGGATTCGCATCGTCTGGGGCGGAGTGCTCCCGGCCGTCAGGCCAGCTTGATCTCGGAGGAGTCTCCCACCATGAACCGGTAGGCGCGCGGCCTCTCGGTGCCGCGGCGGATGGTGGTGCCCCTGCCGACGAGGCTGCTCTCGACCCGCGCGTCCAGGTCCTCGATGCGGCTGTCGGCCAGCAGAATGCTGTGCTCGACCTCGGCGTTGCGCACCGTGACGCCCGGTGAGATCGCCGAGTACGGCCCGATGTAGGCGTTCTCGACCACAGCGCCCGCGCCGATGATGGCGGGCCCGCGCACCGAGCTGTCGATGACGCGCGCGCCCTCCTCGAGCACCACGCGGCCCTCGATGACGCTGTCGCGCACCTCCCCATCCATCCGGGCCGGCAGCACGTCGAGTATCAGCCGGTTGGCCTCGAGCATGTCGTCCAGGCGACCGGTGTCCTTCCACCACCCCGTCACCTCGTGCGGGTCCACTCTCAGGCCGCTGTCGATGAGGTGCTGGATGGCGTCCGTGATCTCGAGCTCGCCACGGGCCGAGGGCGAGATGGCCTTGGCCGAGTCGAAGATCGCCGGCGTGAACATGTAGACGCCCACCAACGCCAGGTCGGAGGCCGGCTCGGCGGGCTTCTCGACGAGCCGTACCACGCGGTCGCCGTCAAGCTCCGCGACGCCGTAGCTCTCGGGGTCGGGGACGCGCTGCAGCTGGATCAGCGCATCGCACTCGCCCCGGCGGAACTGATCGACCAGGGCGGTGATGCCGTCGCGCAGCAGGTTGTCGCCGAGGTACATGACGAAGGAGGAGTCACCCAGGAACTCCTCGGCCGTCAGAACGGCGTGGGCCAGTCCGAGCGGGGCCTCCTGGCGGATGTAGGTCGCCGAGATCCCGAGCGCGGAGCCATCGCCGACGGCGGCCTCGATCTCGTCCTGGGTGTCGCCCACCACGATGCCGATGTCGGTCACGCCGGCGTCGCGCAGCGCCTCGAGGCCGTAGAACAGCACCGGCTTGTTGGCGACCGGCACGAGTTGCTTGGCGCTCGTGTGCGTGATCGGCCGGAGGCGCGTGCCGGCTCCCCCGGACAGAACCAGGCCTTTCAGCGTCATGCCGTCAACGATCGGGGGCCTGCTCGCACGGGCGCGGACCCTACCAGGGAGGGCGCGGATCCCGGCCGCGGCGGGGGTGTCACGACTACACTCGGCGGGTGACCGTGGAGGAGTGGCTGGCGAGGCGCACGTTCGACGGCGCCGCCTTCGATCCCGAGCGACTGCTGGACGCCCGGCGGCGGTCGGGGGACACCATCTCGGTCTGCCTGCCGACCCTCGACGTCGAGGACACGGTAGGCCCGATCGTCGCGGCCATCCGCGAGCGGTGGATGGGGCGCCTTGCGCTCGTGGACGAGTTGATCGTCATCGACAGCGCGTCGACCGATGCCACCACCACCCGTGCCCGGGGGGCGGGGGCGACGGTGGTGCGGGACGCCGACGTGCTCCCCGAGCTCGGACCGGGGCGCGGCAAGGGGGAGGCCCTCTGGAAGAGCCTCGCCGCCACACGCGGCACCATCGTCGTCTGGATCGACAGCGACATCGTCGACTTCGATCCGGCCTTCGTGCCGGGTCTCATCGGCCCCCTGCTGACGACGCCCGCCCTGTCGTACGTCAAGGCGTTTTACCATCGAACGCTGGCCGATGGTTCCCTGAACGGCGGTCGGGTCACCGAGATCTGCGCGCGGCCGTTGATCAACCAGTTCTACCCGCAGCTGGCGGGATTCATCCAACCCCTGTCGGGTGAGGCGGCGGGGCGCCGCGCGGCGCTGGAGGCCGTGCCGTTCTTCGGCGGGTACGCCGTCGAGCTCGGCCTGTTGATCGATCTGCTCGGGACCGTCGGGCTCGAGGGACTCGGCCAGGTGGATCTGGGCCTGCGCCACCATGTCAACCAACCCACCGACCGCCTGGGGCTGATGGCCGCGACCATCACCCGGGCGGTGCTCAGGCGCCTGATCGAGGACGGCCGCGCACCCATCGAGCTGCTGAGCGCGGGGCCCTTCCGCCGACCGTCCGGCGACGGCGAGAGCCGGAAGCTCGAGAAGCACCGCATCGAGCCCACCGAGCGGCCGCCGATGGCACGGGCCCGCGACGGCGCGCGATGAGCCGCTGCGCCTACCTCGACCTGGACGGCACGCTGCTCGGCCCCGGGGGCTCACTGCTCACCGAGGACGGCCGCAGCCACTCGGACGCGGCCGTCCGGGCCCTGGGGCTGCTGCGCGAGCACGATGTGCCGGTGGTGCTGGTGAGCGGCCGCAGCCGCGTGCGCCTCGAGGCCGTGGCCATCGCGGTGGGAGCCGACGGCGCGCTGGCCGAGATGGGCGCCCTGGACGTCGGCTACCCCACGGCCTCGGGCCAGACGGTGCACGAGGCCATCGTCGCGACCGGCCTTCCCCGGCGCCTGCTGGAGCGGGAGGACGGCCTGGAGGTCCATCCGCTGGCCGCGGCGGGAGGCCGCGAGGGCAGCTACGTCGTCCGAGGCCGCGCGGGCCCCGACGCGGGCGCATGGATCGCGAGCGAGAGCGACGGGTCGCTCCGCCTGGCCGACAACGGCCACATCGGCGGAGGCCACCACGTGTACCACCTGCTCCCGGCGGCCGCGAGCAAGGCGCGCGCGGTCGAGCTCGATCTGGAGCGGCGTGGGCTGGACGGACGCCACTCGCTGGCGGTGGGCGACAGCCGCCAGGACCTCGACATGGGTCGTGCCGTTGGAACCGTCGCCATCGTCGCCAACGGGGCCGAGGCCGACACCGAGGTGGCCGGCGCCGCGCCCTGGGTGACGGCCGGCCGCCACGGACGCGGGGTGCTCGAGGCGGTGGGCGCATGGCTGGAGGGCACCGCGCCTCAGGCGGGGAACGAGCGGGCGTAGAGCCCACCGACCGCCGCCGCGGTCGCGGCCAGATCCTGCGGAGCGCCCGCGAGCGCCTCGGCACGACCCCGGCGGCGACGCGCGATGGGGAAGGCGCCCGCGAGGCCCAGGTCGCGCGCCGCGCCCGGCCCAAGGTCGATCTCGCCGCAG
>JARFPS010000245.1 GCA_029288175.1 Miltoncostaea sp.
GCGGCGCGACAGGAGGTCTTCTCGGAGATCAACTGCGCCGAGGTCGCCGTGGAGTCGAACCAGGACGAGTAGGAACACGACCCTGCCGGCCGGACAGCCCTGTGGCACGCGCCTCCACGCCGTAGCCGCCAGGCCGTCCGGCTGAGCGCCGTCGGTGTCGGCGACAGCGCCCGGCGCCCTCGGCCCCGTCGGCTCGGGTGGTCGGGTCTATCTGCCGAGCAGGTGGTGTCGTGAAGAGACCCGCCGCCGCACCCTGACCCCGGCCCGATGAGGATGGGCGACAGCTCGACATCCGCTGCGGGGACCGTCTTGACGGCCCTCGCCGAGTCCGCCGTGGGACTCCGCGGGGTCGACCCCGGCGACGGGCTCACGACCCTCGGCCAGGCCCTCGGCGCGCCACACGCCTACCTGCTGATGCCCGACCGCGGCCGGGTCATCTCGAGCAGGTCGTCGCCCTCACCGGATCGCGGCGAGGAGCTTCTGCGCATCGTGGCGGCCCCGGGGCGCCGACCCGCCCCGGGGCGGGTCGAGCAGCTGCGGTTGCCGGATGCCACGTTCGCCGCCGCGAGCGGGGCCGCGCCGTCCGGCGAGGAGGTCGTCGTCGCAATCGAGCGCGGCGACGGGGAGCCCGACCCCGACGCGGCGCGCGGACTGATCATCGGCACCCAGCTTCTCGCGGCGCGGTCGGGCGAGAATGCCGCCGGAGCGGAGGCCGAGCGCCGCGCTCGGGCGATCCTGGCCGCCACCCTCAACGCGGTGGTCACGATCGACGCCGAGGGGATCATCGTCGAGTTCAACCCCGCCGCCGAGCGGGTCTTCGGCCATCGGCGCGAGGAGGTGATGGGGGGCCAGCTGGCCGACATCCTCATCCCCCCCGACTACCGCGACGCCCACCGCAAGGGACTCGCCCGCTACCTGTCGACCGGCGAGGGGCCGGCGCTCAACCGCCCGCTCAATCTCCCGGCGCTCACCGCCGACGGCCGCCTGATTCAGATCGAGCTGGTCATCGCGCCCCTCGACCTGGACGGCGAGCGTCTGTTCACGGGGTTCGCCCGAGATGTGACCGCGGACCTGCGGCGGGAGTCGGAGCTCAAGACGGCGACGTCTCGCCTGGAAGCCCTGATCGCCAACTTCAGCGCAGGCGTTCTCGTGGAGGACGAGGAGCGCAGGATCGTGCTGATCAATCGCGAGCTGATGTCGATGTTCGGAATCGACGGCGAGCCCGAGGCGATGGCCGGCGCGGACTGCGCCGCCGCCGCCGAGGCGTCGAGCGCGTTGTTCGCCGACCCGCCCGCCTTCCTCGAGGGCGTCGACCGGCGCCTTCGGCAGCGGACCGCCCGCGTGGGCGAGGAGCTCGCCGCAGCGGACGGCCGGACCTTCGAGCGCGACTACCTGCCCATCTTCGTCGACGACGTCTATCGAGGGCACCTCTGGCTGTACCGCGACATCTCGCGCCGCAAGGACGCCGAGGAAGAGCGCGAGGCCCTACTGTCGAGCGAGCGCGAGAGCCGGGTCGCGCTCCAGGCGGCCACGGAGCGCCTGGCCGAGCAGAATCGTGAGCTGACGGAGCTCGATCGCCTGCGCACGGAGCTGGTCGCCACGGTGAGCCACGAGCTTCGCACCCCCCTGACCTCGATCGTCAGCCTCTCCGGCCTGCTGGCCGACCCCTCCGGCCCGGCCCTCGACGACGAGCAGCGCGAGTTCGTGGAGATCATCGAACGCAACGCCGGCCGCCTGCTTCGGGTGATCGACGATCTCCTGCTGCTGGCCCGCCTCGATGCGGGTCGCTTCGAGCTCGAGCTCGAAGACGTCGACATCGCCGCGCTGGTCCGCGCCTCGGCGGCCGCGCTCGCCCCCGATGCCGTCCGCCGCGAGGTCGAGCTGACGATCGACGTCTTCGACGGACCACCGCTCTTGGGCGACCCCGAGCGACTGGGCCAGGTGCTGGACAACCTGATCTCGAACGCCCTCAAGTTCACCCCGGCACAGGGAGAGGTCAGCGTCACCGCCGGGCCCCACGAGGATGGATGGTCGATCGAGGTCCAGGACACCGGCCCGGGCATCCCCCCCGGCGAGATCGATCGCCTGTTCCAGCGCTTCTTTCGCGCCTCGACCTCGCAGGGCGGGGAGGGCGGCTCGGGCCTCGGCCTGGCCATCGTCAAGGGCATCGTGGATCGTCATGGGGGCCGCGTGACGGTCGACAGCGCCCCGGGCCTGGGCTCCACCTTCCGCGTGGAGATCCCCGGCGTCCCCCCCGCGTCGCGACCATGACCTCGACCGTCCTCCTCATCGAGGATGCCCCCGACATCCGGCTTGCGGTGCGATCGGTGCTGGGCCGCGCGGGCATGAGCGTGGTGGAGGCCGAGGACGGGCGCTCCGGGCTGAGGGCCCTCTTCTCGACCCAGCCCAGTCTCGTGATACTCGACATCGGCCTCCCCGACCTCGACGGCTGGGAGGTGCTCGAGCGGATCCGCGACGTTACGGAGGTCCCGGTGCTCATCCTCAGCGCGCGGGGCCTCGAGACCGACAAGGTGCGCGGCCTCAGGGCGGGGGCGGACGACTACATCACCAAGCCCTACGGAAACCAGGAGCTCCTTGCCCGCGTCGAGGCCTTGATGAGGCGGGCCGACCAGCGGAGCGAGACGGTCGACGAGAGCTTCGCCGACGGCTTCCTGGCGATCGACCATCAGAGCGGGTCGGTGTGGGTGCACGACGAGCTCATCGAGCTCACCCCGATCGAGCTGCGGCTGCTCGCCGCCCTCACCCGACGCCCCGGGGTCGTGAGCACCCCCCAGCAGCTGCTCGACACGGCATGGGGTGATCCCACGGGCTCCGGGGTCGACCGTGTCAAGTACGCGGTTCTCCGGGTCCGCCGCAAGCTGGCCGAGGCCGGCGGAGAGGAAGCCGCGGCGGCGCTCGAGACCGTGCGGGGCTTCGGCTACCGCTACATGCGCCCCGCGGACTGACCCCAGCCGCACCGCGCGAGCCCCCCGCTCGCAACCGCGCCGCAACCTCGGTGGGCCACCCTCACCGCATGCCGAATGTCAAGGATCGACTCATCACCGTCGAGGCCGACGCGCGAACCCCGCGCATCGTCGCCGTCGACGACGACGCCGGGACGCTCGCGGCGCTGCGCGTCGCCCTGACGCGCGCGGGCTTCCAGTGCGCACCGCACCACGACCCGCGTGCCGGCCTGGCCGCCGCGACCGAGCCCGGAGTGGACGCGCTGATCGTGGACCATCGGATGCCAGGGCTCAGCGGACCGGAGCTGGTGCGACGAGCGCGGGCCGCGCGACCGGACCTTCCGGTCGTGATGGTCACCGCCTACGCCTCGCTGGAGGGCGCGGTCGATGCGCTCCGCGCAGGGGCCGACGAGTTCGTGCAGAAGCCCCTCGACCCCGAGGAGGTGCTCGGAACGCTGCGACGGCTGCTGGCGACGCGGCCCAAGCGCCGCGTGCTGGCGATCGGCGCGCACCCCGACGACGTCGAGATCGGCGTCGGCGGGACGCTCCTGTCCCACGTCGCCTCCGGCGACGACGTGGCGATCCTCGCCCTGAGCCGTGGCGCCAACGGCGGCGACCCCGAGCGCCGTGTCGCGGAAGCGACCGAGGCGGCGCGGCGCCTGTCCGCGAGCCTCATGCTGGGCGATCTGGACGACGGGAGCATTCCCGAGGCGGGCCTCACGGTCGCGCTCATCGAACACGCCGTATCGCTGGTCCGCCCCGACACGATCTACACGCACTGCGCCGCGGACCGCCACCAGGATCACCGCGCGGTGCATCAGGCCACGGCCATCGGGGCACGCACGGTCGGCGAGGTGCTCGCCTATCAGGCACCGTCGACCACCGTGGACTTCCGCCCCACGCGATTCGTCGACATCGGGCGCCACCTCGCAGGAAAGCTCCATGCGATCGGCGCACACGCCTCGCAGACCGAGAAGTGCGCCTACCTGGCGCATGAGCTCGTCCGCGCCACGGCGCGCTACTGGTCGCGGTTCTGCACCGCCTCCTACGTCGAGCCGCTGGAGGTCGCGCGCGAGGCGTCGAGCGTCGAGCCCCCCCGGGATCTCACGAACGCGGAGGTGAGCGATGTGGCCGCCTGACACGAGCCGCTGGCCCCGCGTGCTGGTGACCGGCGCCGGGGGACCGGCCGCGATCGCCGTCATCCGGGCCCTGCAGGCAGCCGGCGTTCGCGTGGCCGCAGCCGACGCGGATCCCACCGCGACGGGCCTCTTTCTGGTGCCGGCCGAGCACCGCCATGTGATCCCGCTGGCCTCGGATCCACGGTTGACCGACGAGGTGCTCTCGGCGTGCCGGCGCTCGCGGGCGACCGTGCTGCTTCCAACCGTCGACGCCGAGCTGGTGCCGCTGGCGCGGCGCAGCGATGAGATCCGCCGGGCCGGAGTCGACCCCATGCTGCCCACGGCGTCCGCGCTCGAGGCGGCCCTCGACAAGGCGACGCTCGCCACGGTGCCGATGCCCGGGGTTCGCGTTCCGGCCACGTCGGTGCTCGACGCCGACGCGGCGGCACGGTTCGAGTACCCCGCGATCGTCAAGCCGCGACACGGCAGCGGCAGCCGAGGCGTCGTGACGGTCGACGGCGCCGAGGAGGCCCGGAGCCTGGCTGAGAGCCGTGGCGATCTGCTCATCCAGGAGCTGCTCCCCGGGTCCGAGTACACCGTCGATGTCCTGGTGAGCCGAGCCGGAGAGCTGCTCGGAGCCGTGCCGCGCGAGCGGCTCAGGATCGACTCGGGCGTCGCGGTCGCGGCCCGCGTGAGGAAGAGCCCGGAACTGGAGGTCGCGGCGGGCGCGGTGATGCGATCCCTGGGCCTGACCGGTCTGTGCAACGTGCAGTTCAAGGAGTCGCCCTCGGGTGAACCCTCGCTGCTCGAGGTCAATCCCCGGCCGGCGGGCACGCTCCCGCTGACGATCGCCGCGGGGATCGACATGCCGCTGATGGCACTGGCGGACGCCCTGGGCGAGTCGGTGCAGCCGGCGCCCCACTACGAGGAGGTCGCCATGGTGCGCTTTCTCGAGAACGTCGTGATCGGAATCGAGGAGCTGCACTCCGCCCGGGGCGAGGTGACGGCGTGACGGGGGCGGCCACGCAAGCGCATGATCTCCACGTCCACTCGACGCTGTCCGACGGTCGCGACGAGCCGGCGGTCAATGCGCATGCCGCCGCGGAGGCCGGCCTTGGGCTCCTGGTCATGGTCGAGCACGTGCGCCGCGAGTCGACGCACGTTCCGGCGATCGTCGCCGCGGCGCGCGAGCTCGACGCGCCCGGGGGGCTGCGGGTCCGCGCGGGCGTGGAGGCGAAGCTGCTCGACGACCGTGGACACCTCGACTGCCCCGACGACCTGACCGGTGTCGACGTGCTCGCGGTGGCCGACCACCAGCTCCCGTCGCCCGTCGGGCCGGTCAGGCCGGACGAGGCCGCCCGACTCATCGACGCGGGGGATGTCGGGCGCGCGGAGGCGATCGGGTGGCTGATCGACGCGATGATCGCGGCGGCACACGCCCACGGGGGCGGGCGGGCGACGACCATCGTTCACCCCTTCAGCCTGCTGCCCAAGATGGGTCTCTCCGAGGAGCAGATCGGCGAGCGGACGCTGCGGCGCTGGGCGCTCGAGATGTCCTCGGCCGGCGCGGCCGTCGAGGTCAGCGAGCGCTGGACGTGCCCCTCGCAGGCCGTCGCCCGACTCTTGGACCAGGCGGGTGTCGAGCTTGTGCGCGGAAGCGATGCCCACCGCTCCGATCACGTGGGCGCCTTTCGCTATGTCGACCACGTCCTCGCCGGGGTCGACTCCTGGGCGCCGGGCCCCGTGGTCGCGGGCCTGAGCTGAACCGATGGATCTCGTGCTCATGGGCGGCGAGTGGGTTCTGATCGCGATCGTGATGGCCGCGGCCATCCCGCTGATCGCCGCGACGATCCAGTTCGGCCTGATCGGTCTGCACGGGTTCCGCGGCAGCCACCTGGAATCCGTCGGGACAGCGCTGCCCAACGTGGCGATCGTGATTCCGGCATGGAACGAGGGTGCGGTCATCGGCCAATCGATCGAGCGCCTGCTGGCCCTGGACTACCCGGAGGACGCGCTGCGGATCTTCGTCGTCGACGACGCCTCGACCGACGAGACCCCGGACGTCGTCAGGGGCTGGGAGCAGCGCACCCCGGGGCGGGTGTTTCACCTGCGTCGCGAGAAGGGGGGCGAGGGCAAGGCCCACACGCTGAACCACGGGCTGGCACGGGTGCTTGACGACGACTGGGCGCAGGCGGTCCTGATCATCGACGCGGACGTCATCTACGAGCCCGACTCCCTGCGGAGGATGTCGCGCCACCTGTCCGATCCCCGGGTGGGCGCGGTGACGGCCTACATCAAGGAGGGCAGTCGGCCGGCGCGCCTCATCAACCGCTTCATCGCGTACGAGTACATCACCGCGCAGGCGGCCGCGCGCCGTGGCCAGAACGTGCTGGGCGCGATGGCCTGCCTCGCCGGCGGCGCGCAGCTGCTCGCGCGCGACAACCTGGAGGCGATCGGCGGCCGTATCGACACCCACACGCTCGCCGAGGACACCGTGACGACCTTCGCGACCCAGCTCTCGGGGCGAACCGTGGTCTTCGACGGCACGGCCACCGTGTGGGCCGAGGAACCCGCCTCGCTCACCGGGCTCTGGAAGCAGCGGCTGCGGTGGGCGCGAGGCAACGTTCAGGTCTCGCGGCGCTTCTCCCACGTGTGGTTCCGTCGCAGCGGACAGCACGGTCTCGGCGGCTGGACGTTCGGGGTCTTCTGGTTCTGCATCCTTCTTCTGCCGGCGGCGATGATCGCGGCGAGTCTCTCTCTGGTCACCCTGTACTTCTCGCACTTCGACCGCGCCTGGGAGGTCTTCCAGGCGCTGTGGATCGTGAACGCCGTGACGTTCGTCTTCATCACGACCTTCGCCCTGCTCATCGACCCCTCGACCGGTCGGCGCACGTGGGTCGAGGCGCTGATGTTTCCGGGTGCGATCTCCTTGCTGATCCTGGTGTACACGGCCGCGCCGGCCCCGGTCGGCGCCGTGCTGCACCTCGCCTCGGAGTCGGTTCCCCTCGTCCCTCAGGACGTCATCGCCCGGGTCAGCATCCTGATCGCCTACGCCTGGCTCGGGCTCTGCATGGCGGTGGCCTGGATCGCGAAGGAGATCGAGCGCTCCGCGCGCTGGCGGCGGCTGAGCCCGTTCCTTCTCCAGCTCGCCGGCTACGGACCGCTCCTGTGCGCCGTCACCGTCGCGGCCGTCGTCAAGGAGGCGCGCGGCGCGGAGATGACCTGGGACAAGACCGAGAAGACCGGGGCGGTCGCGGCGCGATGAGCGGGCGCGAAGCCCAGAACCCAACGCCCCCCGCATCGACCGGGGTCCACGGGCCGGCGGCATCGACGCCCGACCGGGCGGCCCCCGTCGACCTCCGCCGTGAAAGGCGTCTGCTCGGCGCAGAAGCCATTGCGGTGGCGGCCGTCATCGCCCTCGTCCTCGTTCGCGCTCTGCTGCTGACGTAGCCCCGCGATCGGTGAGGCGGTGACGGGCAGCCTCCCCGCACCCCGCACCCCTCGCGGTCGGTTGTGAGAGTCTCGATTCGATGAGTCGACTCCCCGACCGGGTTGCTCTCCCAGGCGACGCCGCCTCCCAGCATGCGAGCGACGGCCGGCCGGGGACCCCTGGTCTCAGCGCCCCAGGACTGGCCGCACTCCTCGGCGACCGACTGATCGCGTCGGATGCCCCCAGAGCGCGAGGACGGGGACGGAACGCTGCAGGCCGCGACGAGAGGGCCGACAACCGGTGAGCTGGGGGCGACGATTCCGCGCCAAGGAGTACCTCCGCACCAGCCTCTGGGTGATCCCGGTGGCGTTCGTGGCGTTTGCCGTGGTCGTCGGCCTCGTCGTGCCCGAGATCGACCGCGCGAGCGAGTCCAGCCTCTCGTTCCCCTTCGGCGCCGGCGCGGCGATTGCGGCCCTCTCGGCGATCGCCGGGGGGATGATCACCTTCACCGGCTTCGTCTTCTCCGTGCTGCTGGTCGCGATCCAGTTCGGCTCCAGCCAGTTCACGCCACGGCTGCTGGGCGCTCTCTTTCGGCGGAACGAGGTGAAGGTCGCGATCGGCAGCTTCGTGGCGACGTTCACCTACGCCCTGCTGGTGCTCGCATCGACCGCGCGAGGCGACGATCCGGACTTCGTCCCGACCCTCTCGGTCACCGTCGCCATCGCGTTCCTCCTGCTCAGCGTCGCCATGTTCCTGCGGCTGTTCCAGAGCGTCGGGCACGATCTCCGCGCGGGCTCCCTGCTCGACGACGCCGGTCGCATCGGCATCGAGCTCATCGAGGAGACCTACCCCCGGGAGGGGGTTCCCGACGAGACGACGGTCCGGGCGGCCCCGCAGACCCCGGACGAGGACCGGTCGCGCCACGTCGACCACCGCGGCCGGGCGCACGTGCTGTTGGCGGCGGACTTCGAGGGCATCGCCGCCGCCGCCCAGCGCGTCGGAGCCACCGTGTACTTCGAGGCGGCGGTCGGCGACTTCGTCGCGACCGGGGCACCCCTGTTCCGGGTGGTCGAGCGGGGCGCGCGACTCGACGATGATCAGCTGTTGTCGGCGGTCGCCTTCGGCGCGGAGCGAACCGTGCAGCAGGACCTGCCGTTCGTGTTCCGGATCCTGGTCGACATCGCCTCGAAGGCCCTCTCCCCCGGTGTCAACGATCCGACGACCGCCGTTCAGGCCCTCGACCAGATCGAGGATCTGTTGGTGCTTCTCGCCGTTCGCGACCTCTCGGTCGGTGAGATCCGCGATGCCGACGGCCATCCTCGGGTCCGCTGGCCGGTTCCCTCCTGGGACGGCTACCTGGTGCTGGCCCTGACCGAGATACGCCAGTTCGGGGAGGGCTCGGCTCAGATCAGTCGCCGAATGCTCGCGCTTCTCGATCGACTCGACGAGGTCGTCCCGGAGGGGCGTCGCGCGGCGGTCGACCGCCAGCGCACCCTGATCGAGGCGAGCGTGGAGCGCGCCTTCGCGCCCGCCGAGCGTGCCGAGGCGCTCGTTCCGGATCACCAGGGCATCGGCGCGGGGGCGGTGTCCGCCGCACCGACGCCCGAGTCGCGCCGCTGAGGCCGGAGTCGCGCCGGTGCGCGCAGTCGACGCCCGCCACTCCGGCCGACGGGGACGCGGCTCCATGGGGCCGACCGCCCGGACGGGAGCGCGATGAGCACTGAGGTCCTGATCGTGGTCGGGATCGTCCTGGTCTGGGCGGTGATCGGGGGCTTCAGCGACGCCGGCACCCTGTCGGCGGCCGCGATCGCCTCCCGGGCCCTCACTCCCCGGCAGGCGATCCTCACCGTGGGGGGCTTCGGTTTCCTCGGGCCGCTGGTCGGGGGCACCGCCGTCGCGGCGACGATCGGCTCGTTCGTCGATCTGAGCGGGCTGGCGCCCCAGGACGCCCTGCGCACGCTGACGGCCGGACTGGTCGCCGCGATCGTCTGGAACGCCGTGACATGGCGCGCCGGGCTGCCCGTCTCGTCCACCCACGGCTTGGTCGGTGGCCTGGTCGGCGCCACCATCGCCGCCTCGGGGGCGGACGACGTGCGCTGGGGCGTCGCGGCGCTCGCCGAGGGTCGCATCGAGGGCGTCACGAAGGTGGTCATCGCCCTCGTGGTCTCGCCGATCCTGGGGCTCGCGCTGGGCGCGGTGATCCATGCCCTGGCGGCCGGGGCGCTGCGCTCGGCGGAGGTGGGCTGGCACCGCCGCCTGCGGCGGGCGCAGGTGCCGGCGGTGGCAGCCCTCTCGTTCACGCACGGGCTCAACGAGGCCCAGAAGAGCATGGGGATCATTGCGCTCGCCCTGCTGGCCGGCGGAACCACCGACTCGCTCGATGTGCCCGTCTGGGCCGTCGTGCTGTCGGCCGCGACGATTCCGGCAGCCGCGCTGCTGGGAGGATGGCGCATCGTCAGAACGCTCGGCTTCGGCATCTACCGGCTCCGGCCATTGCACGGGGCCAGCGCCCAGCTGGCGGCGGCATCGGTGGTGGCGGCCACCTCGGCCTGGGGCGGCCCGGTCTCGACGAGCCAGGTCTCGAGCTCCGCGATCATGGGCGTGGGCGCGTCGGAGCGACCGAAGGCGGTGCGATGGGAGACCGGAAAGGCCATGCTCCTGGCATGGGTCGTCACGATTCCCTGCACCATCGCGCTGGCCGCGGCGCTGACGCTGCTCCTGCGCGCCACCGGCGCCATCGGCTGAGCGGGCATCGGTGAGCAGCCGCCTTCAGCGCTTCGTGACCTCGGTCACGCGCCGCCTGGCGCCCCGCGTGCCGGACTTCCACGGCCTGCTGCAGGCGCAGGCGGACGCCGCGACCCGGGCCCTCGACGAGCTGCTCGCCTTCATCGAGACCGGCGAGGAGTCGCATTCGCGACGCGTGCGCGAGATCGAGAAGGAGGGGGATCGCCTGGAGGCCCGCACCCTCGAGACGCTTGCGCGGTCGTTCGCGGCCCCCATGGACCGCGGCTCGATCCACCTGGCCGCGACCGCCATCGACGACGTCATCAACTACGCCAAGACCACGGTGCGGGAGATGGAGGCCCTGGGCGCGACCCCCGACAGGTGGATGGGTGATCTGGCGACCGCGTTGAGCGACGGTGGCGCGCACCTGGCACGCGGCTTCGCGGCTCTGCGCGACGACCCCGAGGCGGCACGCGTCGAGGCCCTGGCGGTGCACAAGGCCGAGCGCAACGCCGAGAAGCTGTTTCGCGCCGCCCTCGCGGAGGCGTTCGCGCCGGAGCCGCATCTCGCCGCGCTGGACGACGCCGAGAACGGCGATCTCGGCCCGGCGATCGAGCGCCTGCTCCTCACCATGAAGCGGCGCGAGATCTACCGACACCTCTCCAACACCGCCGACCGTCTCGACGACGCCGGCCGGGCCCTGCTGGAGATCGTGCTGACCGAGGTCTGACGGCCGCCGTCGGAGCCGCCTGGCGGGGCTCGGTGGTCACCCCGCACAGCCCGCGGAATGCGAGGCTTGCGCATCGCCGAGCGCCCCTCCACGCCCCCGCCGCGACCCGGGTACCGCATCACGCTGGCCGTGATCCTCCTCGGCATGGCGCTCTCCTGGCCCGGCGGCAACGTGGGACCGGTGGCGAGCGAGATCGCCGCGGACTTCGACCTCTCCCTCGCGGTCGTCGGGCTGCTGTCGGGCACGTTGTACCTCGGCGCGGTGGCGGTGAGCCTGCCGGCCGCGGCGCGCTTCGGCGCATGGGCGGGCCGGGGCCGCGCGCTACGGATCGGCTGCCTGTTGCTGATCGGCGGCAACCTGGTCTTCGCGCTGTCGCCCGCCTTCGTCGGGCTGGCCGTCGGGCGCATCCTGCCCGGCCTCGCGTTCACCGCCCTCAACGTCCTGGGCGCGGTCTGGGTCCGGGAGATCGGCGGCGCGCGCCTGCTCGGCGTCTTCGGCGGGGCCATCCAACTCGGGTTCGCGCTGGCCCTGCTGATCGGCGCCGGCCTCTCCGACCTCGACGTCGACTGGCGCGTCGGGTTCGTCGTCAGCGCGGCCGTCGGCGCGGCGGCGCTCCTGGCCCTGCCGCGCGACATGGGCCGGCAGCAGGCACCCACCACCAGCATGGTCGACTTCGTTCGCATCGCGCTGCGCCACGCCCGGGTGTACCGGCTCTCGCTCGTGTTCATGTCGATCTACGGCGGGCCGCTGATCATGGGAGCCTGGTTGGTGCCCTACCTGGTCGACGAGGGGGACCTGGCCACCTCGCTGGCCGGCGTGGCCGCCTTCGTCATGTTCGGCCTGTCGGCGCTGGTGCGCTTCCTCGGATCGAAGCTGCAGGAGCGGGGCGTCCCGTACGCCGCGATCTGCGGCACGCTCGTGCTCGCCTCCATCGGCCTCGGGGCGCTCGCCTTCGATCCCGTCGGAGCCGTCATCTTCGCGGCCGTGGTGCTGATGGCGATCGGCTTCGCCGTGCCCTACGCCACGGCGCTCATCGCAGCCCAGCGGCTCGATCCGGGCGCGCCCTCCGAGCCCGTCGCGCTGATGACGCTGATGGCCCTCGTCCCGCCGATGATCGCCATCCCGTTCGTCGGACATGCGCTCGACAACGGCGAGGGCCCTCTCGCCTTCGCGCTGGTCGGCGCCTTCGTGGCCGTCGCGGCGCTGCTGAACCTCCGCCGCACGGGGATCCCCGTGGCGGGCGCCGCCGACCCCGCCTGAGGCGGGCGGTCAGACCAAGCCGAGCTCCGCATCCGTCGCGGACCGGCCGTACTTGTCCCCGGGAGGCATGGGACGGTCGCGCCAGTGCGGCTCGAACGCGAAGGACGATCGTTGCCGGCCCGACGGGAGCGCCCCGTTTCCCGCGCCCTTCGCGTAGTCGTAGTACAGCTTCACGATCTGCTCGAAGTCGACCTGCTGGGCGACGGGCTCGGCCAGGCACGCCTCGCGCCACCGTCGGACGCGCTCGTAGTCGGGGGCCTGCGGCAGCACGAAGTCCTCGTAGTAGTCGAGGAACCAGAACCTCATGAACATGGGCGTGAACACGACCTCCGCCCAGCCGAAGCGATCAAAGAAGAACGTGTCCCCCGGGGCATAGCCGACCAGCACGTCGTTCATCGCGCGGTAGCTCGCCAGGAGCCGCTCGCGGTGATCCCCGGCCTTCCGCGGGTCCTGGTTCAACACCATCGAGTAGCCCGCGGCCACGAACTCCCCCTGCTGCGCGACCATGAGGCTCTCCAGGGCGTGCTCGTGAGGATCGGTGCGGGCCACGGGCGGCTCCGGGTACATCCCCTCGATCATCTCCAGGATGACCAGGCTCTCCTTGATCGGCGTGCGCCCCGGCACCTCGACCACCGGCAGGGCGTTGGTCCCCTTGGTGAGCTCGTGCACCACGGGGCCGCGCGGCTTGGTGATGTCGACCACGCGAAACTCCACGGCGTCGCCGAGCCCCTTGAGGGCGAGCAGGATCTCGACCCGCTGACTGAACGGGCAGACCGGAATGTGGTGCATCACCATCGGCACCTCCTGCACCGCGCGCGGGGCCGCCGGATCAGCGTCGTGCGGCGCGCCGCCGCACCGCCTTGCTGACCTCGACGAGCGCCGGCGTGATGAGCGCCAGACCGATGACGGCGAGCCACTGGTTGCCCGTGAGGCTCTCGGTCTGGAGCCAGCGCTGCAGCAACGGCAGCTCGATGGCGAACCAGGTCAGCACAGCGGCCGCGGCCAGCCACGCGCCGTAGGGAAGCAACGGGCCGCTCCAGCCCGGCGCGGGGTCACGCCGCTGGACGGCACCCAGGCCGATGGTCGCGAAGGCCGCCACCCCGAAGGCCATCGTCATCGACACCGAGGGCCCGTCGGTGAGCGGCTCGTCCGGACCCCACACCAACGGCACGAGTGCGGAGGCGCCGAGGACCATGCCGGTTAAGAGCCACCGGGGACCCGTGCGCCGGTTGAAGATGGGCTGCGCGGGGTCCCTGGGGGGCCGGGTCATCGCCTGCGGATCGGTGTCGTCGGTCAGGATGGCCACCACCGGGAACACGGCGATCACGAAGTTGATGAACAGCAGCATCGCCGGCGTGAGGGCGACACCGCTGTTGATGTCGAAGATCGTCGCCAGCAGCATCAGCGCCAGCACGCCGAACAGCCCGGCGAGCTGGTATCGGATGTACGCCGTGATCTTCCCGTAGATGTCCCGGCCGAGCTCCACGGCGTGCACCAGCGTGGAGAAGTTGTCGTCGGTGAGGATCATCTTGGCGGCCTGCTTGGAGACCTCGCTCCCGCTGCCCATGGCAACGCCGATGTCGGCCTTCTTGAGCGCGGCCGCGTCGTTCACGGCATCGCCGGTCATGGCGACGATCAGACCCTCGTCCTGCATGCTCGCCACGAGCCGGAGCTTGTCCTCGGGTGCCACCCGGCCGAACACGTGCAGGTCCGGCACCTGCTCGCTCAGCTCGTCGTCGGAGAGGCGCTGGAAGTCCGGGCCCGTGATGACGCCGGGGCCCAGCCCCAGCTCGTCGGCGATCGCGCGCGCCGTCACGGCGTGGTCGCCCGTGATCATGCGCACGTCGATGCCGGCGGCCTTCGCGACGGCGACCGCATCGCGAGCGGTGGGACGCAGCGGGTCGATGATGCCCACCAGCGCCACGAAGGTGAGCTCTCCGACCTGCTGCATCGGGTCGCCGACGACCTGCTCGCGGGCGGAATCGTCGAAGCGCCGGTAGGCGAACGAGAGCACCCGGAGGCCCTTCTCCGAGAGCTCGCGGTTGGCCGCCACGATCTCCTCTCGCACCCGCTCGACCGGAACGGGCGCGCCGTCCCAGTACGCCTCCGAGCAGCGCTCGAGCACCACGTCCGGTGCGCCCTTGACGAGCTCGATGAAGGTGCCCGGCTCGCGCGGGGCGTCGTGGAAGGTCGCCATGAACTTGTAGGCCGAGTCGAAGGGGACCTCCGCGAGCCTCGGGTGCTCGCGCCGGGTCGACTCGGCGTCGACACCGGCCTTGGCGGCCAGCACGATCAGCGCCGCCTCGGTGGGATCGCCCACGATCTCGCCGTCGTCGGAGACCGTGGCGTCGCTGCACAGGGTCAGGCCGTAGGCCAGCGGGGTCAGGTCCGGCACGTCCTCGCCGGCGGGCGCGAGGATCGCCCCCGTCTTCTCGTACCCCGTGCCCTCGACGGTGAACCACCGGCCTCCGGCGAACAGCCGGGTGGCGGTCATCTGGTTCAGCGTCAGGGTGCCGGTCTTGTCGCTGTTGATCGCGCTGGTCGACCCCAGCGTCTCGACGTCGCTGAGGTTCTTCACCACGGCCTTCGCGTCGGCGAGACGGCGCGCCCCGGACGAGAGCATGGCCTGCACGAAGGTGGGCAGCCCGGTGGGGATCGCCGCGATCGCCGTCGCCACCCCGAGCAGGATCAGCGTCTCCGCCTCGAGCCCACGGATGAGGCCCACGACGAAGATGATCGCGACCGCGGCCCACGCGACGAGTCCCAGCCACTTGGTGAGGCCCGCGAGCTCGCGCTGAAGCGGCGAGCGCGTGCGCTTCACCGCGCGGAGCATGCCCGCGATCTTCCCCATCTCGGTGTCCGAACCCGTGGCGGTGACGATGTAGGTCGCCGTGCCCCGGGTGACCGACGTGTTCTGGAACAGCGCGCTGGAACGGTCACCGAGCGGTACGTCGGCGTCGGGAAGCTGCGCGGCGTCCTTCGCCACGGGCGCGCTCTCGCCGGTCAGCGCCGCTTCCTGCACCTCCAGCGTGGCCGAGACGGCGATACGCCCGTCCGCCGGGACCAGATCGCCCGCCTCCACCAACACGACGTCGCCCGGCACCAGGTCGACGGCGCTGACGTTGGCGACGCCTCCGCCGCGGAGTACGCGCGCCTCGGGAACCTGGAGGTCCTCAAGCGCCTCGACGCTGGCGCGCGCCTTCAGCTCCTGGTTCGAGCCCAGTGCGACGTTCAGCAGGACGAGGACCGCGACCAGGATGCCGGTGGAGGTCTGACCGATCGCCACGCTCGCCACGGCGACGACCGCGAGCATGATGTTCATCGGGTCCGCCAGCTGTCCCAGCGCCACGCTCCAGACGCTCGGCGGCGGTTCCTTGGGCAGCGCGTTCGGTCCGTGCTCACTCAGGCGCTGCGCGGCCTCCGCGTCCGACAGCCCGCTCGCCACGTCCACGCCGAAGTGCCCGGCGGTCTCCTCGACCCCCGTCGCGAACCACGCTCTTTCCTCGGTGGGTGCGGTGGTCGCCATCGCGCTCAGCGGCTCACGAGTAGCGCGCCGGGACCCAGGTGTAGTCACCGGGGTCCGGCGGCCTGTAGCGGCCGGCGGGCTGGCGGGGCGGCAGTTCGATCGCCGCAGGCGTGCGGTCCTCGTGGGGGATCGTCTCGAGCAGGTGGCTGATCACGTTCAGCCGGGCCGCTCGCTTGGAGTTGGCGTCGACGAGGTTCCACGGCGCGTGCTTGGTGTCGGTGTATTCGAGCATGGTGTCGCGCGCCCGCGAGTAGTCGACCCAGCGCGATCGCGCCTCCAGGTCCATCGGGCTCAGCTTCCACCGGCGGCGCGGATCGTCGATACGACGCTGGAAGCGCTCCTCCTGGACCTCATCCGAGATGTGGAGCCAGTACTTGACCAGGATGATCCCCGAGTGGATCAGCTTGAGCTCGAAGCTGGGGACGTCCTCCAGGAACGTCCAGTACTCCTCGTCGGTGCAGAAGCCCATGACCCGCTCGACGCCCGCGCGGTTGTACCAACTCCGATCGAACAGGACCATCTCGCCCGCGGCGGGCATCTCCCCGACATAGCGCTGGAAGTACCACTGGGTCTTCTCGCGCTCGGTCGGCGTCCCGAGGGCCACCACGCGCACCACCCGCGGGCTGAGGCGCCGCGTGATCCGCTTGATCACGCCACCCTTGCCGGCCGAGTCGCGCCCCTCGAAGAGCACGACGACCTTGAGGCCCTCGCTCTTGATGTAGCCCTGGAGCTTCACCAGCTCCACCTCGAGCCTCGCGAGCTCCTTCTCGTAGTGCTTGCGCTTCATCCCTCACCGGTCCCGGTGCCACGCGGTGCACGAAACCGGCGGCCCCGAGTGGCCTCCCAGCCCGCCCATTCACATCCCATGCGGTCGAGCGTAGTGCATCGCCGGCCCGCCACGGCCCGCACCGCGGGTGTCAGCCGTCGTCGGCCATGCCCGCCCGCGGGCGCGCGTGCGCCTCGAACGGCCCCAGGAGCTCGGTGGTGTCATCGGCCCGCGCGGCGAACAGAACGGGCCCCTCGTCGGAGGTGGCCGCCAGGATCACCATCTCGTCACCGAGGCGATGCAGGTGCTTGGCTTCGGAGTCGCTCGGCTCACGGAGCGACGCGTCCGTCACCCAGAAGAGGCGCTCGGTCCATGCGGCCGGGCTCCCCCGGAACGCCAGAACGTCGTGCACCCACACCGCATGGCCGGCCGTCCACCGCCCCTTTCCGTCCGGGAGCATCCGCACGGGCACGTTGCCGGGTCGGTTCCGGAGGCCGCGGTTGCGAAAGACCAGAACGAAGATCCCGACGGCGCAGAGCCAGAGCGGGATACCGATGAGAGCAAGGATCGCCCAGACCATGTGTCCTCCGTGGTCGGAGTGGCGAGGAATCGGAACGCGGCGGGGGCCCGGAGGCGCCGCGCGAGGAGCATGCAGCCTACGACCTCTCGGTGGGCTCGTCGGGGCCGCTGAGCCGCCGGGCGGGCGGCCCGGCGATCGCGACGGGCGCCCAGGGGAAGATGGCGCTCCACGCCCAGTCGAGCGCGATCTGAACACGCCTCGGAACGCTCGGCATCTTGCCCCAGTAGATGCCGTGCCACAGGATCGAGGCGGGTACGCCGGACACCTTGAGGCCGAAGGCCTGGCCGACCGCGTCGTGATGGCCGAGCGAGGCGAACATGCCCTGCGAGCGGTACCTGAAGGGCGCGGCCGGCCGGCCGGCGATGGAGCCCGCCACGTTCCGCACCAGTTGGGTCGCCTGTCGCGTGGCGAACTGGGCCAAGGGCGGCGAGACCCGACCGTCGCGCGCGTTGGGCACGGCGGCGCAGTCGCCCAGGGCCCAGACCCCGTCGAGGCCCGAGACGACCATCTCCGGTGTCACCCGGATGCGACCCCGCTCGATCGGCAGGTCGGAGTTCGACACCAGCGCGGTGGGCTCGCTCCCCGCCGCCGAGACGACCAATCCGGCCTCGATCACCGAGCCGTCGTCGAGATGGAGCCCGTCCGGGTCGAGCCGCTCGACGCCGACCCCGAGCCGCACGTCGATCCCGCGCTCGTCGAGGCTGCGGTGGGCGGCTTCCGTGAGCCGCGCCGGTAGCTGCTGCAGCAGCGCGTCTCCTCTGTTCACCAGCGTCAGCCGACTCGACGAGGTGGCCAGCGAGGAGTAGTAGCGCGAGCACCTCGCGAACAGCTCCGCGATGGACGCCGCGGTCTCCACCCCGGTGAAGCCCCCGCCGATCACGCAGACCGACAGCAGACGGGCGCGCTCACGATCGCTGTGGGTGGCCTCCGCGCGCTCGAGCTGCAGGATCAACCGGTTGCGCAACGAGATCGCGTCGGCGAGCGTCTTCAGCGGGTGGGCGCTCTCGGACAGTCCCGGAACGAGATCGAGGCGGGCATCGAGCCCCGGACAGAGCACGAGCTCGTCGTAGCCCTCGCGCTCGAGTCCGGCCGGTCCACGGTGGACGATCTGTCGCGCCCGCACGTCGACCTCCACGACCTCGGCCGTGCGAACGATCGCCCCCCGGGCCATCTGCCGGAGGGGCCAGACGACGTGCAGGGGCGTGACCGATGCCGAGACCACCTCCGACAGCAGGGGCGTGAAGACGAAGTGGTTCTCGCGGCTGTAGAGCACGACCTCCCAGCCCTCGGGCAGCGCCTCGACGAGGCCCCGCGCCACGTCGATGCCGGCGAATCCGCCGCCGACCACGGCGACCCTCCGGCGCGCCGTGCCCATCAGGCGCCTGTCGCGGGCACGGGGCCCCTGGGTGACCGTCTCGGAACCGGCGGGTGCTCAACCACTGGAACGCGCTCCTGTCTCGGCGGCGGGCTCAGCGCCACCGTCTCAGGAAGACCCGTGCCCGCGCCACCCCGCCGCCATGCGTTCCCGGCGAAGTCACCGCCATGGCCGACGGGCAGCAGTACGCCGGCGTCGCGGGTGGTGATGCGGACCAGTGCGGCCCTACGAGCAATGGCAGCACCTACCTCTCGGGCTACGACCTGAGCCGGGCCAACCCCTCGAACGCCGAGCCCCAGCCGCGAGCTTCCGGGGCGCCATCCTCCGAAACGCGAGCTTTGCGGGCGCCGATCTCGAGAGGGCGGACTTCGTCGGCCCAACGCTTCCGAACAACGACCGGACCGGAGCCACATGCCCGGACGGCACGACGCTGCCGGGCGCGAGCGACGACCCGTGCCAGAGGCACCTCTCGCTCCGACCCTGAAGTGGAGTCCCGCTCGCCCCCCGCGGGTGCTCGGAGCCCTGCCGAAGCACCGCGCGCGAGGGTTTGCCGCCAGGCCCGGCTCCCGATCGAAGCGACGCCGGCCGAGGGATCGGATGGCCGATGCGGCGCCGGAACCGCTCCCCCCGGACCTCGTCCGAGACGTGGAGCCACCACGGTCGCACGGATCTCCGGCATGGAC
>JARFPS010000059.1 GCA_029288175.1 Miltoncostaea sp.
CACCCAAAAGCCGGAACACGAGATTGGGATTCAAGGCTCGTGGGCTCGGAGATGTGTATAAGAGACAGGTGTTGGCGGCGCGGCCCCGTCGCCGTCGACGGGCCCGCCGACGGCCCGCCGCGGGTGCGCCTCGCCGCCGCCGGCTCCCCCGGCCGCACCGTCCGTCGTGGCTCCGTATGCCGCGGATCCACCTTCCCCGCCCCCGGCTGCCGCGGCGGCGGCGCCCACGGTGAGCTCGCGTCCCATCCACCTGGTCGGGGTCGGCGGCGCGGGCATGAGCGGTCTCGCGCGGCTGGCCGCGCAGGCCGGCTATCGCGTGTCGGGCACCGACCGCGAGGAAGGACCGGCCCTGGCGGCCCTCCGGGTCGAGGGCATCGATGCCCGGGCCGGCCACGACGCGGGCGCGGTGCCGGACGACGTCGAGGCCGTGGTCGTCTCGACGGCGATCCCCGAGCACAACCCGGACGTGGTCGAGGCCCGGCGTCGCGGCGTGCCCGTGCTGCACCGGGCCGACCTGCTGGCGGAGTTGATGGAGCGGCGGCGCGGGCTCGCCGTGGCCGGCGCCCATGGCAAGTCGACGACCTCGGCGATGCTCGCGCTGGCCCTCGGCGACGCCTCGGCCTGCATCGGCGCCACCACCGAGGCGGGGGCCGGCACGGGGGCGTCGTGGGGCGAGGGCGAGTGGTTCGTCGCCGAGGCGGACGAGAGCGACCGCTCGCTGCTGCGGCTGGCCCCGGAGGCCGCGGTGATCACCAACGTCGACCACGACCACCACACCCACTTCCCGACGATCGAGAGCGTCGAGGAGGTCTTCCGCGACTTCCTGGGTCGGCTGCCAGCGGACGGCGTCTACGTGGCGGGCCCGGACGAGCGCGCCAGGGCACTGGCCGACGCGGCGCCCTGTCCGTCGCTGCGGGTCGGCCCGGGTGGCGACCTGTGGGTGCAGGAGGATCCCGACGGCGCCCGCGCCGTCACGGCCGACGGCGAGTCCGTGGCACTGCGTCTCGGCGTGCCGGGCGACCACAACCGTGACAACGCCGCCTGCGCGCTGCTGCTCGCGCGCTGGTGCGGCGTGCCGCTGGACGTCGCTGCCGACCGTCTCGCCGGCTTCCACGGCGTGGGCCGGCGCTTCGAGGAGCGTGGCGTGGCCGGGGGGGTCCGTGTGGTCGACGACTACGCCCACCATCCCGCGGAGTTGCGGGCCACGCTCGCCGCGGCCCGCGAGAGCGGTCCTTCGCGGGTGGTCGCCGTCTTCCAGCCCCACCTGTACTCGCGCACCGAGGCGCTGCACGAGGAGCTGGGCTCCGCTCTCGGTGCCGCCGACCTGGCCGTCGTCACCGAGATCTATGCGGCCCGGGAGGAGCCGTCGCCCGGTGTGACGGGTCGCCTGGTGGCCGACGCCGTGCCGTCCGGCACCGCCACGGTGTTCGCCCCGACGCTGGACGACGCCGCCCGGGTGGTGGTGGAGACCGCCCGAGACGGGGATCTGGTGCTCACGCTGGGCGCCGGCGATGTCACCATCTTGGGGAAGGAGTTGCTGACCCGGCTCGGAAACGAGTTCGGGCATGGTGAAAGCGACCGTGAGCAGCGCCCCTCCACACCTTGACCTGAGCGAGGGTGAGTCCCTCGCGCCCTTCACCACCATCCGCGTGGGCGGACCGGCCGACTGGCTGGCCACGGCCGCCTGCACGCGACATGTGGTCGCCGCCCTGCGGTGGGCCGAGGAGCGCGACCTCCCGGTGGCGGTCATCGGCAAGGGCTCCAACCTGCTGATCTCGGACGACGGCTTCCGGGGCGTGGCCCTGCGGCTGACCGGAGCGCTCACCGCCATCAGCGCGCGCGAGCGCGGCATGTGGTGCGGGGGAGGGGCGTCGCTGCCGCGCGCCGTTCAGCGCGCGGCGGCCCACGGCCTCACGGGGCTCGAGTTCGGGGCCAGCATCCCGGGCACGGTGGGGGGCGCGGTGGCGATGAACGCCGGCGCGCACCGCGGCGAGCTCGCGGCGGTGCTGGACTGGGCCGTGGTCGCGGGCCCCGGCGGCCGCCGGCTGGTGGGCCCGGCCGACCTCGACCTGTCGTACCGGCACTCGAACCTCCGGCCCGGCGAGGTCGTCACCGCGGCCGGGTTCGCCCTGGGCTCCGGCGACGCCGAGGCGATCGCCGCCACCTTGGCCGAGTTCCGCGGGCACCGGCGCGCCACTCAGCCGCAGGGGGTGCGCACCTTCGGCAGCGTCTTCACCAACCCGCCCGGCGACTCGGCCGGCCGCCTGCTGGAGCACGCCGGGTGCAAGGACCTTCGCATCGGCGACGCCCGCTTCTCGCCGGTGCACGCGAACTTCATCGAGGCCGGCCCGGAGACGCGGGCCACGGACGTGCTCGCGCTGATGGCCGAGGGGCGCCGGAGGGTGCTCGATCGGGGCGGTCCGCGACTCGAGCCCGAGGTGCGCTTCCTCGATCCCGATCGCGGCATCGTGTCGCCGCCGCTTCCGTGAGGGGGCGGCTCCATCCCGCTCTGGCGGCCCGCCGCCGAGCGGTCTCGGCCGAGCGCCGGCTGCGCCGCCGCACCGTTCTTCTCGGCGGCCTGTGCGTCCTGGCGGGCCTGGCCGCGACGTGGTGGGTGCTCACCGGCCCGATCCTGGCCGTGCGCAGCGTCGAGGTCGCCGACTACGACGGCCCCAACCGGTCGGCGCTCGAATCAACACTGGAGCAGGTGGCGCCGCGGGGGACGATCCTCGCGCCTCCGCGCGAAGACCTCCGCACCGTGGCCCGCCACTTCCCGGACGTCGAGGACGTGGTGATCGAGCGCAGCTTCCCCCTGGGGGTGCGCGTGCGGGTCATCGAGGCGCTCCCGGCCGCCGTCGCCGTTCCGCGGCCGGAGGGGGAGCCGATGGCCGTGACGCTCGACGGGCGCGCGCTCGGTCCGCCGGCCCCCGGAGCGGACCCCCTGCCGCGGGTCTGGACCGACTCGGAGCTGAGCGTCGGCCGCCGCCTGGAGGGCGACGCCCTGCTCGCCCTCAGGTTCGCCACGCGGACCGGCCCCGAGGTGTCCGGGCGACTCCGCTCCCTGCGAGTGGAGGACGGGCGCCTGCTCGGAAAGCTCGCCCGCGGGCCCCGCCTGCGGCTGGGCGATACCCGTCGCCTGCCGGCCAAGGCCAGGAGCCTGACCGCCGTTCTGAACCACCTGCCGCCGGAGGACGAGCGCGCGGCGACCTACCTCGACGTGAGCGTGCCGGAGGTGCCCGCCCTGGGTGGTCTGGCACCGACGCAGGACTCGACCGATGCCTGAGAGTCGCCCGCCAAACACTCAAGTGACGATCGAGAGTTCTTGACGAAGAAGGACTCTGGCTCTAGTTTGCCAAGGTGGTGATGTACTGCCTTGACGGGGTGCATCAGGCGGTCCGGTGCCGTCGGCAGTGGCTCAAGTGGTACTTGAGGGTTGCCGCGGACTCCCGGATTCTGGCTCATGTTCGAGTCGAGGGGGCACTCCCTCGGAGGGAAGGAAAGCTCTGGTGGTGACCAACAACTACCTCGCCGTCATCAAGGTCTGCGGCGTCGGCGGCGGCGGGACGAACGCCGTCAATCGGATGGTCGACGCCGGGGTGAAGGGCGTCGAGTTCGTCGCCGTCAACACCGACGCGCAGGCGCTGTCCATGTGCGACGCCGACGTGAAGGTCCACATCGGCGGCGGCATCACGAAGGGGCTCGGAGCCGGCGCGGATCCGTCCGTCGGCCGCGATGCGGCCGAGGAGAGCCGCGAGGACCTGAAGGAGGCGGTCAAGGGCGCCGACATGGTCTTCGTGACCGCCGGCGAGGGCGGTGGCACCGGGACCGGCGCAGCGCCCGTTCTGGCCCAGATCGCCCGCGAGCAGGGGGCGCTGACCGTCGGCGTGGTCACCCGGCCGTTCGCGTTCGAGGGCCGGCAGCGCACGCTGCGGGCGGAGGAGGGCATCGCCGAGCTCTCGAAGCACGTCGACTCCGTCATCGTCATCCCCAACGAGCGCCTGATCGAGGTGGTGGAGCGGCGCACCTCCATCCTCGACGCCTTCCAGATGGCCGACGACATCCTGCGGCAGGGCGTCCAGGGCATCACCGACCTCATCACCGTGCCCGGCCTGATCAACCTCGACTTCGCCGACGTCCGGACGATCATGCAGGGCGCCGGGCCGAGCCTGATGGGCATCGGCATCGCCTCGGGCGAGAACCGGGCGGCCGAGGCCGCGCGGGCCGCGATCAGCTCGCCGCTGCTCGAGACCACCGTCAGCGGCGCCACGGGCGTGCTGCTGAACATCACCGGAGGCGCCGAGCTGGGCCTGTTCGAGATCGACGAGGCCGCGACGATCATCCGCCAGGCCGCCCACGACGAGTGCAACGTCATCTTCGGCGCGGTCATCGACGATGCGATCGGCGACCACCTACGGGTCACCGTCATCGCGACCGGGTTCGACGGCTCCGCGCCGCAGCCCGAGAGCGCGCCGAGCGCGGGCGCGTCCGCCACCGTCGCCTCGTCCGGGGGGCGTTCGGATCGCCGGGCCGAGCTGGGCACCGGCGATCGCGACGACTTCGCGATCCCCGACGACGTGCTCGAGGTTCCGGACTTCCTGAAGGAGGACTAGCGCCCCGAGGCCGGGCGGCGCTCCGCCTCGGCCCCGCGGCTTCCGCCGTCGACCGCGTCGTGGGTCGTTCCGATCCCCGGGCGCGCGCCGACGGCGGGTCCGACGTGCGCACGTGGCGGCGGCTGGTACCGTAGGCAGGCCGATGGCGGACGCCCCTCTTCGCACCTCGCTCCACGGGCGACACGACGCCCTCGGGGCGCGGCTCGGTCCCTTCGCGGGCTGGGAGATGCCGCTCTACTACTCCTCGCCCAGCGCGGAGCACAAGGCCGTGCGCGGCGCGGCCGGGGTCTTCGACGTCTCCCACATGGGTCAGCTCGAGCTGAGCGGAGCCGGGGCCGGTGAGTACCTGCAGAGCATGCTGACGAACGACGTCTCCGAGCTCGAGCCCGGCCACGGCCAGTACACGCTGATGCTCGACGACGACGGCGGCACGATCGACGACCTGATCGTCTACCACCTCCAGGGC
Organism: Miltoncostaea sp.; assembly: GCA_029288175.1. Lineage (GTDB taxonomy): Bacteria > Actinomycetota > Thermoleophilia > Miltoncostaeales > Miltoncostaeaceae > JARFPS01. The sequence goes on from JARFPS010000059.1 coordinate 5,077, forward strand.
AACCACTACATGGCCGTGGTCAACGCGAGCAATGTGGCGGCCTGCCGGGAGCGCCTCGCCGAGCGGGTGCCGGTGGACGTCGACCTGGTCGACCGTTCCCCCGAGACGGCCATGCTGGCCCTCCAGGGGCCCTCCTTCGAGCAGATGCTCGCGCCGCTTTCCAGCGACGAGGTCTGGACCGGCCTCGAGTATTTCCACGCCGCCCACGACACCGTGGCCGGGGTGGAGTGCCTGGTGGCGCGCACCGGCTACACGGGCGAGCCGGGGGTGGAGCTGCTGTGTCCGTGGGACGCCGCACCGGCCCTGTGGGACGCGCTGGTCGAGGGCGGCGCGGTGCCGGCCGGCCTCGTGGCCCGCGACACGCTGCGGCTGGAGATGGGGTATCCGCTCTACGGTCAGGAGCTCTCGCGGGATCGGACGCCCATCGAGGCCGGCCTGGGATGGGCGTGCGATCTCGAGGGGGGCGGCTTCGCGGGCGCGGAGGTGCTGCGCGCGCAGAAGGCCGAGGGAACCCCGGAGCGGCTGTGCATCTTCACCCTGACCGAGGGCGGCATTCCTCGGCCCGGACACCCGGTGCTCCGGGGGGACGAACCCGTCGGCACGGTCACCAGCGGCACGCTGTCACCGACCCTCGAGGCCGGCATCGGCATGGCCTACGTACCATCTGAGATCGCGGGTCCCGACCACGACATCGCGATCGACGTCCGGGGCAAGCGCAAGGCCGCCCGCACGGCCAGGCGCCCTCTCGTCCACACCTCTCCCACGAAAGGCTGACACCCGATGTCCGACGCGTCGTATCCGGCAGACCTCCGCTACCACCACGAGCACGACTGGGTGCGCGTCGAGGGCGAGGAGGCCGTGTTCGGCATCACATGGTTCGCGCAGGACTCGCTGGGCGAGGTCGTCTACTACGACCCCCCCGAGATCGGCGCGGAGGTCGCCAAGGACGGCACGTACGGCGAGCTCGAGTCGGTGAAGGCCGTCTCGGACATCTACGCGCCCACCAGCGGCCGCGTGATCGCCGTCAACGAGGCGCTCGAGGGGCAGCCCGAGTTGGTCAACACGGATCCCTACGGCGAGGGCTGGCTGGTGCGGGTTCAGCTGTCCGACCCGTCGGAGGTCGACGCGCTCATGGACGCCTCGGCCTACGAGACGTACCTCGCCGGCCTCTCGTCCTGACGCCCCGACGATGAGCACCTACACCTCACTCACCGACGCCGATCTCGACGCCATGCTGGCGGTGATCGGCGTGTCCTCGATCGACGACCTCTTCGAGGTGGTCCCCGAGGGGCTCCGCCTCGACCGCCCCCTCGACCTGCCGCCCGGCATGGCCGAGCAGGACGTCGAGGCCCTGCTCCGGCGCCTGTCGGCGCGCAACGTGAGCACCGACGACGAGATCAGCTTCCTGGGCGCCGGGATGTACGACCACTACGTCCCGGCCATCATCGATTCGATCCTCGCCCGCTCGGAGTTCCTCACCCCCTACACGCCCTACCAGCCCGAGATCAGCCAGGGCGGCCTGCAGCTGATGTTCGAGTACCAGACCGCCATCAGCGAGCTCACGGCGCTCCCGGTGTCGAACGCCTCCCTGTACGAGGGGCCCTCGGCGGTGGCCTCGGCGGGCTACCTGGCCAAGATCGCGAACGGCCGCGGTCGTCTCGTCGTCTCCCGAGGGGTGCATCCCCACAGCCGCGAGACGCTCGTCACGGTGGCCAGGGGCTACGGCATGGAGGTCGTGGAGGTTCCCCTGGGCGAGGACGGGGTCACGGACGCGGCGGCGCTGGCCGACGCGGTCGACGACGACACCTCGGCGGTCATCGTCCAGCAGCCCAACTTCCTCGGCGCGGTCGAGGACATCGCCGCGCACGCCGAGGTGGCGCGCGACGCCGGGGCGCTCGCGGTCTGTGCCTGTGACGCGATGACGCTCGGCATCCTGCGCCCGCCCGGCGACGCCGGCTTCGACATCGCGGTGGGCGAGGGCCAGCCCCTCGGGAACCGACTCGACTTCGGCGGTCCGTCCTTCGGTTTCTTCGCGGCCACCGAGAAGCACATCCGACGCATGCCCGGACGGATCGCGGGCGAGACCACCGACGTCGACGGGCGACGGGGATGGGTGCTCACGCTTCAGACGCGCGAGCAGCACATCCGCCGCGAGAAGGCCACGCACAACATCTGCACCGCCCAGGTGCTCAACGCGCTGGCGGGCGTGATCTACCTCTCGTGGCTCGGCCGGCGGGGCATCGTGGAGATCGGCGAGCTCATGCTGCGGCGCGCCGACTACGCGCGCCGGGCCCTGTGTGAGCTTCCGGGTGTGAGCCCGCTGCACGAGGCCCCGATCGCCCGCGAGTTCGCGGTGAGGCTCGACGCCGACGTGCCGACGGTCATCGCTCGCTGCGCCGAGCGGGGTGTCAACCCCGGCTACGCGCTGGGGAACGACTACGAGGAGTACCCGGACGGGCTGCTCGTGGCGATCACCGAACGGCGGTCCCGCGAGGACATCGATCGTCTGGTGGAGGTGCTGGGCGCCGCCGTCGCCGAGGCCGCCCCCGCCGGCGCAGGAGTCCGCTCATGAGCTCAGAGACCACGAACCCGCAGCAGGCCGAGCGGGCCACCACCATCTTCGAGAAGTCGGTGCCGGGCCGCCGGGCGTTCTCGCCGCCCGCCACCGACGTGCCGGAGACCCCCATCGAGGACCTGCTTCCGGGCCACGCCCGGCGGGCGGAGGCGCCGGGCCTTCCCGAGATCGCCGAGCCCGAGATCGTGCGGCACTACAACCGCATGAGCAAGCGGAACTTCGACCTCGACAGCGGCTTCTACCCACTGGGCTCGTGCACGATGAAGCACAACCCCAAGCTTCACGAGCGCCTGGCGGCGCTCCCCGGCAACGCGCGCCTGCACCCGGCGCAGCGGCCCGAGGCGGCGCAGGGGGCCCTTGAGCTGATGTGGCGCCTTCAGAACGCCCTGGGCGAGGTGGTCGGCCTGCCGGCGGTCTCGCTTCAGCCCAGCGCGGGGAGCCACGGGGAGCTGGCCGGCGTGCTGCTGGCCCGCGCGTACCACGAGGACCGGGGCGACACCGGCCGCACCCGCGTGCTGACGCCCGACACCGCGCACGGCACCAACCCCGCCACGGTCACCATGGCGGGCTACGAGGTGGTCAAGGTGGGGACCTCGCCCGAGGGCGGCGTCGACATCGACGACCTGCGCGAGAAGGCCGACGAGACGATCGCCTGCCTGATGCTCACCAACCCCAACACGCTGGGCCTCTTCGACCCCAACATCGAAGAGATCACCAGCATCGTCGACGACTGCGGGGCGGTCTCCTACTACGACGGCGCCAACCTGAACGCGATCATGGGCGTCTCGCGCCCCGGCGACATGGGCTTCGACATCGTGCACTTCAACCTGCACAAGTCCTTCACCCAGCCTCACGGCGGTGGCGGCCCGGGGGCCGGTCCCATCGCGGTCAGCGAGCGCATCGCGCCCTATCTGCCCACGCCCGTCGTGGTGCGTCGCGAGGAGGGTGAGCCCGAGTACGACCTCGAGTTCGACCGCCCCAAGACCATCGGCCGCCTGCGCGGCTTCCAGGGCAATTACGGCGTCTTCGTCCGTTCGTACGCGTACATCTGCTCGCTGGGCGCGGAGGGTCTGCGCGAGGCCAGCGAGATCGCCGTGCTGAACGCCAACTACCTTCTGGCGCGTCTCAAGGAGACCGCCGGCGAGTACCTGCCGGTGGCGTTCGACCGCATCTGCGGCCACGAGTTCGTGCTGTCGGGCGCGCCGATGAAGAGCGCCTTGGGCGTGCGGACGGTCGACCTGGCCAAGCGCATGCTCGATCACGGCTACCACCCGCCCACGGTCTACTTCCCGCTGCTGGTGGACGAGGCCCTGCTGATCGAGCCCACCGAGACCGAGACCAAGGAGACGCTCGACGGCTTTGCGGAGGCGGTGGGGGAGATTCTCGCCGAGGCCGCGAAGGATCCGGAGATCCTGCTGCAGGCCCCCTATACGACGCCCGTTCGGCGCCTCGACGAGGCCGCGGCGGCGCGCGAGCCGGTCGTCCGCCAGGCCTGACGTCGTGCCCGACGCCCGCGTCTGTGTGCTGGGGGGCGGGCCCGCCGGCGACGTGGCGGCCCTGCGGGCGGCGCAACTGGGCGCCGAGGTGGTCCTGGTCGAGCGCGACCTGCTGGGGGGCACCTGCGTCAACCGCGGCTGCATCCCGACCAAGGCGCTGCTGGCCGGCTCCGAGTTGGTCGAGCGCCTCTCGGACGCGGCCGCGTGGGGCATCGCCGTGGGCGAGGTCGGCGTCGACTGGGCCGTCATGCGCGATCGGGCGATGGGCATCGCCGAGCGCATGCGCGCGGGTGTCGAGGGTGCGTGCGCCAAGCGGGGCGTCGAGATCGTGCGCGGCGACGGCTGGCTGTCGGGCCCGGGCGTGGTGAGCGTCGACACGGAGGACGGTGAGATCGAGGTCCACGCGCCCACCGTGGTCATCGCCACCGGCTCGGAGCCCGCCCGCCTGCCGTTGTTCGACTTCGATCATCCGGCCGTGCTCACCTCGACCTCCGCCCTTCGCATGGAGCGGCTGCCGGCGAGCATGGTCATCGTCGGCGGCGGCATCATCGGCTGTGAGTTCGCGTCGATGCTGGCCCCGCTCGGATGCTCCGTGACCCTCGTCGAGGCCCTGCCCCGGCTGCTGGCCACCGAGGAGGACCGCGCAGGGAGGACCATGGCGCGGGCGTTCCGCGACCTCGACGTGGAGGTCCTGACCGGCACCCAGGTCGACGAGGTGGTCGAGTACCGCGACGACGGCCTCACCCTGCGCCTGAGCGACGGCTCCCAGCGCAGCGCGGAGACCGTTCTGGTCGCCGTGGGCCGCACGGCCAACACCGTCGACATCGGCCTCGCGGAGTTGGGCATTCAGACCGAGCGCGGCCAGATCCTGGTCGATGATCGGCTGCGCACCGGCGTCGAGGGCGTCTATGCCGTGGGCGATGCCATCCCCACCGAGCAGCTCGCCCACCTCGGTCAGGCCGAGGGCGCGTGGGCCGTCGAGGACGCGCTGGAGGGCCCCCACGTGTTCGACCGCGACCTCGTGCCGGCCTGCATCTACACTCATCCCGAGATCGCCCGGGTGGGACCTGTCTCTTATACACATCTGACGCTGCCGACGAACACCGTGACGTGTTGTTGTCGGTGGGGGGGGG